>CAMJHI010000012.1 GCA_946405475.1 uncultured Clostridia bacterium | reverse complement strand
ACCAGCTTTTGCCCAAACAGCTTTTTGGGAGGGCACGGCCGATCCGGGTCAAGAAAAAACGCGCCGGAGATCATCACCAGCACCGGCACGCTGAAACGCACGCAGCTGCCCAGCGCGTTGGTTTGCCGCCACGCCGCCGCGCCGAGCTCATAGCCGTTTTGCAGCAGGGGGCCGCAGACGTGGATGGCGATGACCGTGAGGATGCAGAGGATGCGGAGCAGATCCATCCAGACGAGGCGGTTTTGTTTTGTTTCAGGCATGGCGATCCTCCTAAAAAAAGCAGGCGACAAGGGGGGAACCCCTATCGCCTGTTCAACGGTCGTTGCTGTTTACAGCTCTTCAAAATAACGAACGATGTCGCCCACGGTTTCAAACTTTTCAAGCACACTGTCCGGCACTTCAACCTCAAACTCATCTTCAAAGCTGATGGCAAGATCGACCATGTCTAAGCTGTCGGCGTCAAGATCCTCTTTGAGATTGGTATCCATGGTTATATCTTCTTCATCAATTTCGAGCTGTCTGCTGATAATGTCGCGAATCTGTTCAAAAGGCATTTCTGATTTCCTCCTCCACATAATAGCAAAACAGGGAATTCATTCGTGTGTTTTGTGCTCATACTATATACGCTATTGAGCGGTTTGTCAAGCCCTTTTGGGAAATCAATAGGCCTTGCCCCAGTAAACCATGCATTTGGCCGGTTTGCCGCAGCAAACGCACTTGTCGTCGATCGTTTCCTGCTCGAACGGAATGCAGCGGGAACCGACGCCGGTGAGCTCCTTGACCTTGTCTTCACACGCCTCGTCGCCGCACCACATGGCTTTGACGAACCCGTCGCCCTTTTCTTCAAGCGTCCGGCAGATCTCCTCGATGCTCTTGCAGGCGTAGGTGCGGTTTTCGCGGTTTTCCAGCGCCTTCTGATACAGCCCGTCGTGCACGGCCTGCAGCAGCTGCGGGATCACGGTTTCCAGCTCGTCAAGCGACACGCTGGTCTTTTCGCCGTTGTCGCGGCGGGCGATCACGCAGGAATTGTTTTCGATGTCGCGCGGGCCGATCTCCAGACGAAGCGGAACGCCCTTCATTTCGTATTCGGCGAACTTCCAGCCGGGCGAATTGTCGCTGTCGTCGAGCTTCACGCGGCAGAATTTGGCCAGACGGTCTTTGATCTCGTTGGCCTTATCGAGCACGCCGGGCTTGTGCTGCGCGATGGGCAGCACGATGACCTGAATGGGCGCGACGGCGGGCGGCAGAACCAGACCGTTGTCGTCGCCGTGGGTCATGATGATGGCGCCGATGAGGCGGGTGGTGCAGCCCCATGAGGTTTGGAACGGATATTCAAGCTTGTTCTCTTTGCTGGTGTACTGGATATCGAACGCGCGGGCAAACCCGTCGCCGAAAAAGTGGCTGGTGCCGGCCTGCAGCGCCTTGCCGTCGTGCATCAGCGCCTCGATGGCATAAGTGGAAACGGCGCCGGCGAACTTGTCGCTTTCGGTCTTTTTGCCCTTGACCACGGGCATGGCCAGCGCGTCACGGCAGAAATCGGCATAGACGTTGAGCATGCGCTCGGTCTCTTCGATGGCCTCCTCGGCGGTTTCGTGGATGGTGTGACCCTCCTGCCACAAGAATTCGCGCGAACGCAGGAACGGACGGGTGGTTTTTTCCCACCTTACCACGCTGACCCACTGGTTGTAGAGCTTGGGCAGATCGCGGTGCGACTGGATGATGTTTTTGTAATGCTCGCAGAACAGCGTCTCGGAGGTGGGGCGCACGCAGAGCCTGTCCTCTAACTTTTCGCTGCCGCCCATCGTGACCCACGCCACCTCGGGCGCAAAGCCTTCGACGTGATCCTTTTCTTTTTGCAGCAGACTTTCGGGAATGAACATGGGCATGCAGACATTTTCATGCCCGGTCGCTTTGAACATGCCGTCAAGGATGCGCTGCATATTTTCCCAGATGGCGTAGCCGTAGGGGCGGATGGCCATGCAACCCTTGACGCTGGTGTATTCGATCAGCTCCGCCTTTTTGACGACGTCGGTGTACCACTGGGCGAAATCGACGCTCATGGAGGTGATCTCTTTCACCATTTTTTTCTGATTGTTGTCCTTTGCCATTTATGTGTCCTCCCTTAAACGCCGGAATAGGCGGAGAAGCCGCCGTCAACGGGAATGATGATGCCGGTCACAAAGCCGGAATAGGTTTCGTCGCACAGATACAGCAGCGTGCCGGTCAGATCCTCCGGCTTGCCGAAGCGGCCGACGGGCGTGTGGCTGATGATCTTGTCGGAACGCGGCGTGAGCGAGCCGTCCTCATTGAACAGCAGCGTGCGGTTCTGGTTGGTGGCGAAAAAGCCGGGGGCGATGGCATTGACGCGAATGCCCACCTTGGCGAAATGCACCGCCATGAACTGCGTGAAATTCTGCACGGCGGCCTTCGCGGCGGAATAGGCCGGAATTTTGGTCAGCGGCCGGTAGGCGTTCATGGACGACACGTTGAGGATGCAGGCGTTTTCTTTGCCGACCATGTCCTTGGCAAAGCACTGCGTGGTGATGAGCGTGCCGATAAAGTTAAGGTTGAACACCGCTTCGATGCCCTGCGGGTCGAGATCAAAGAAGGTTTTGAAGCCTTCCGCCTTGTTTTGCAGGTCTTCCATGGTCATCACCTCGTTGGAGGTGGTGCCCAGCGGCGAATTGCCGCCCGCGCCGTTGATGAGGATGTCGCAGGTGCCGAACGTTTCATTGACCTGCTGCCGCGCCTGCTCGAGCGCAGCCGCGTCGGTGACGTTGCAGGCAATGGCCATGGCCGTGCCGCCGGCGGCGTTGATCTCGTCGGCGACCTTCCGGCAGGAGTTTTCGTGCAGGCTGATCACCACGACCTTGCAGCCCTGCGCCGCCAGATCCCTGGCAAAGCCGCTGCACAGCACACCGCCGCCGCCCGTGACGACGGCCACGCGTCCTTTTAAGTTTTCATGATTCATCATGGCAGTTTCCTCGCTTTATGTTCACTTTTTCGCGGAGCCGAAGGTGGAGCTCATATCGGTCTGAACCTGTTCCTTCGTGACCTTCACGAACTTGGAGTTTTTGATTTTATCCTGAAGCATGCTGTAATAGAGATCTTCGTCGATCGGCAGCTCGACGGTCTTATCCAGCCAGCTCGACAGATGCGCGCAGTTGGAAATGGTCAGGCCGTTGATGCCCTCTTCGCCCCTGCCCACCAGCGGCGAGCCGTCAAGGATGTTGCGGGCAAACTGATAGAGCACCTGCACGTGCTGCGACCACGGCTCGGGATCGGGTATGATGGTGTATTGCTTTGCTTCGGGGCGGGAGAAGCCGCCCTCGGCGGTTTTGCAGAATTCGCGTTCGGAAATGTCGTATTCGGTCACGCTCAATTTGCCGTGCTCGCAGATGATGCCGCCCTTTTCCAGCGTGATCTCCAGCCGGTTCGCGCCGGGCAGATCGGCCGTGGAGGTGATGAACACGCCCGTGGCGCCGTTGGGGTATTCGGCGTAGATGGTCACGTCGTCCTCGACCTCGATGTTGTGCCACTTGCCCTCATGGCAGAAGGCGCGGACCTTGTTGGGCATGCCGCACAGCCACTGCCACAGATCGAGCTGATGCGGGCACTGGTTGAGCAGCACGCCGCCGCCCTCGCCCGACCAGGTGGCGCGCCAGTCGCCGGAATCATAATAAGCCTGAGTGCGGTACCAGTCGGTGATGAGCCAGTTGACGCGCTTGATGGCGCCGAATTTGCCGCTTTGCAGCATTTCGCGCAGCTTGATGTAGCAGGGATTGGTGCGCTGGTTGAACATGATGGCAAAGGTCTTGTCGCTCTTGGCGGCCGCCTCGTTCATTTCGCGCACCTGTTTGGTGTAAACACCGGCGGGCTTTTCGATCATGACGTGAAGGCCGGCGGCCAGCGCTTCTTTGGCGTAGACCGGGTGGAGATAGTGCGGCACGGCCACGATCACGGCGTCGACGGCGCCGGACTGAATGAGCTCGCTGCCGTTTTCAAACACCTGAATGCCGGGCATCTGCTCCAGCGCGAAGGCGCGGCGTTCGGGCTTGAGGTCGGCCACGGCGGTCAGCTCCAGATCGGGCACATGACCCTCCTTCAGCTTGGTCAGGTGAGAGGAGCCCATGTTGCCGCAGCCGATGATGCCGATGCGGATGCTGCCCTTTTCCATGCCGGACAGGATCTTTTGCAGCGCGGCCACGGCCGCGTCGAACGCTTCGTCGCCGGTGGCGTAAACGTAGTTTTCTTTTTTCTCGATGCTTCTTCTTGTGTCGTTGTCGGCCTCAAGGTGCTCCAGCCCCTCGAACACGCGCAGATGCGGTTCGAGCGACAGGAAGCGCTGCCCCTCGTTGCGGGCGAAGCGGCGGATGATTTCGGCTACGTGGCCGTCGCCGCAGTCGGCAGGCACGACCTCGCCGGTTTCAAACAGCGCGTCTTTAATGTGGAGGTAGCGGACGTAGCCCTCGACCATTTCGTATGCCTTGAGCGGGTCGACGCCGCACTGGATGTAGTTGGCGGGGTCGAGCACGGCCAGCAGCCTGCCCTTGCAGTGGCGCAGCACGTCGAGGTTGCGCTCGGCGTTGTCGCCGTAAATGCCCTTTTCGTTTTCCAGGCAGCAGCGAACGCCGTTTTCATAGGCGTAATCCGCCATCAGCTTCACGCGGCGGAGCACTTCGTCGCGGTATTCGTCGAAGCTTTCGCCCTTGGTGAAGAAGAAGCTGAACATGCGGATGTATTTAACGTCGAGGATCTTGGCGACCGCGACGGTGTTTTTGAACTTTTCAAAGTGCGGCTCGAAATCATCGGTGATCTCGATCTTGCCGTAGGGAGAACCGAGGGAGGAAATTTGGATATCAGCCTCGTCAAGCGTTTTCTTGAGGGCTTCGGCGTCCTCCACGGAAAAATCGGCAATGTTTTTGCCGTCGATCCCGCGCGGCTCAAAATAGCCCATGCCGTTGCGCTTGAGCGCGGCGATCTGCCCGGTGAGGGATTGGCTCGCTTCATCGGCAAAGCCGGTCAACGTGAAATTCAACACAACAATACACTCCTTATATCTTGATTATTTTATTTTTTGCGGTAAAGCTTCTGACCCTGATATTCGGGCTCGCTCGTGACGTTGATGCCAAGCTGCTTGAGCAAATGCTCGTCCACCTGGGAGAGCATGACGCTCGTGTGCATTTCGCAGCCCTTGAGCTTGCCCAGCTGCTTCATGGCGCGGTCGGCGTATTCGTCGTTGACGGCGCACATGGACAGCGCGATGAGGATCTCATCGGTGTGCAGCCGCGGGTTCTTGCTGCCGAGGTGGCCGACCTTGAGCTGCTGGATGGGGGCGATGACCTGCGGGGAGATGAGGTGCACGGCGTCGGGGATGCCCGCATAGGCCTTGAGCGCGTTGAGAAGCATGGCCGAGCAGCAGCCGAGCAGCTCGGAGGTTTTGCCGGTGACGATGCGCCCGTCGGAAAGCTCGATGGCGGCAGCCGGCGCGCCGGTTTGTTTGGCCTTTTTCAGCGCCTCGGCCACCACGGGGCGATCATCCTTGGTCAGCTTGGCCTGACGCATGAGCAGCTCGAGCTTGTACACCACGTTCTGGTCGACCTTGCCCTCGCGGCGCTCGCACAGCCCGACGTAGTAGCGGCGGATGATCTCCTGCTTGGCGGCGCGGCGCACGGCCTCGTCGTCCACGATGCAGTTGCCCGCCATGTTCACGCCCATGTCGGTGGGCGATTTGTAGGGCGATTCGCCGAAGATGTTTTCAAACATGGCGTTGAGCACGGGGAAAATTTCGATATCGCGGTTGTAGTTCACCGTGGTCTCGCCGTAGGCCTGCAGATGGAACGGGTCGATCAGATTGACGTCGTTCAAGTCGGCCGTGGCGGCCTCGTAGGCGATGTTGACCGGGTGATCCAGCGGCAGGTTCCAGATGGGGAAGGTTTCAAACTTGGCATAGCCCGCCTTGACGCCGCGCTTGTTTTCGTGATAAAGCTGAGAAAGGCAGGTGGCCATTTTGCCGCTGCCCGGGCCGGGCGCGGTGATCACGACCAGCTCGCGTTTGGTTTCGATGTATTCGTTTTTGCCGTAGCCCTCGTCGCTGACGATCAGCGGAATGTTGGTGGGGTAGCCGGGGATGCGGTAATGGCGGTAGACCTGCACGCCGAGCGTTTTCATTTTTTGAATGAAGGTCTCGGCCGCGGGCTGACCGGCCAGCTGCGAAACGACGATGCTGCCCACATAAAGCCCGATGCCGCGGAATTCGTCGATCAGGCGCAGCACGTCGGCGTCGTAAGTGATGCCGTAATCGCCGCGGATCTTGTTGTTTTCGATATCCTGCGCGTTGATGACGATGACGATTTCCGCCTGATCCTTGAGCTCCAGCAGCATTTTCAGCTTACTGTCCGGCTTGAAGCCCGGCAGCACGCGGGAGGCGTGATAATCGTCAAACAGCTTGCCGCCGAATTCCAGATAGAGCTTGCCGCCGAAGCGGTTGATGCGCTCGCGGATATGCTCCGACTGCATTTTTAAGTATTTTTCGTTATCAAACCCCGTTTTTTCCACAATGATCCCTCCACACCGTGCGGTAATAACTGTGGTATTATAGCACAATGCGCGCCGCAATTAAAGAGGTTACAAGGAAAAAATTGAATTATCTTTCTATTTTTTCTTAAACCTTGAAATGAAGAAAAAAAACAAGTATAATGTTATAACTGTATTTCAACGATAACGGAGGAGAACGACCATGCCTGAAAACGACGCGATCCGTCAGACGCCCGGCAACACCGAATGGTTCACGCACGACCGGTTCGGAATGTTCATCCATTGGGGGCTTTACGCCATGCCCGCGCGGCACGAATGGGTGAAAACCAACGAACAGATCAGCGAAGAAAAATACGACAAGTATTTCAAATATTTCAACCCCGACCTGTACGACCCGCGCGAATGGGCGAGATACGCCAAAGAAGCCGGCATGAAATACGTCGTGCTCACCGCCCGCCACCACGAGGGCTTCTGCCTGTTCGACACCAAATACACCGACTACAGCGTGATGCACACGCCCTACGGCAAGGATCTGGTGCGCGAATTTGTCGACGCGTTCCGCGCGGAAGGGCTGCACATCGGCTTTTACTATTCGCTGCTCGACTGGCACCACCCCGATTACACGCTTGACCGGTTCCATCCGCGCCGCGATACGGAGGATATCGACGAGTTCAACGAGCTGCGCAGCATGAAAAAATACGCCGAATACATGCGCAATCAGGTCACCGAGCTGCTGACCAACTACGGCAAGATCGACATCATGTGGTTCGATTTCTCCTTCCGCGACGAATACCGCGGCATGAAGGGCAAGGGCCGGGACGATTGGGAGGCGGAAAAGCTCATCGCCATCGTCAGAAAGCTGCAGCCTGACATCATCATCGACAACCGCGCCGACATCGAGCAGGATCTGTGGACGCCCGAGCAGGTGCAGCCCACCGAATGGGTGCGCGACGACAACGGCCGCCGCGTGGTGTGGGAGGCCTGCCAGACCTTCTCCGGCTCGTGGGGCTATCACCGCGACGAGCAGACGTGGAAATCGCCCGAGCTGCTCATCCGCATGCTCATCAACACGGTTTCCTGCGGCGGCAACCTGCTGCTCAACGTGGGGCCGACCTCCCGCGGCTATTTCGACAGCCGCGCCGTGAACACGCTGACCGAGATCGGCCGCTGGATGAAATACCATGCCCGCAGCATCTACGGCTGCACGCAGGCCGATTATGAAGCGCCCGGCGACGTTCGCTACACGCAGAACGGCCGCAGACTCTATGCGCATATCTTCGCCTACCCCTTCCGCACGCTCGTGCTCAAGGGCTTTGCCGACCGGATCGACTACGCGCAGTTTTTGCACGACGGGTCGGAGATCCTGTACGATATTGACGAAAAAGAAAACGCCGTCACCTTCCACCTGCCGGTGATCAAACCGGACGTGACCGTGCCGGTGATCGAAATCATGCTGAAATAAGGAAATCCTGAAAAGAAATCAAGGGAGGATTCTGAAATGATCCTCAAAAACGCGCTCGTGGTTGACGAGCGCTTTCAGACAATCCGGGCGGATCTTGAAATTCAACACGGGCTCATCGCCGCCATCGGCGAGCTGCACGGCGGGGACGAGCTGGATCTGACCGGGCAGACGATCCTGCCCGGGTTCATCGACATCCACACCCACGGCGCCCTGCTGGCCGACTGCTCGTCCGGCCGAAGCGAGGACATCCAGACCGTGAGCCGCCATTTGGCCGCGCACGGCGTGACCTCCTTCTGCCCCACGACCATGACGCTGCCGCCCGAGGCGCTGCAAAACGCTTTCACCGCCATCCGCGCCTGTATGGGGCGGGAAGAGGGCGCTTATATCCACGGCGTGAACATGGAAGGCCCCTATATTTCTTACGAAAAAAAGGGCGCGCAGGCGGCCGAGCATATCCGCAGGCCGGATGTGGAAGAATTCCGTCGGCTCAATGAGCTCTGCCCGGTTTGCCTGGTCGATCTGGCGCCGGAGGTCGAGGGCGCGCCGGACTTTGCCGAAGAGGCGGCGAAAACCTGCACGGTGTCGGCCGCGCACACGGCGGCCGGCTACGAGCAGGCCGCGGCCGGTTTTGCGCACGGCTTCACCCACGCCACGCATTTGTTCAACGCCATGACCCCCATCAAAAACCGGGAGCCGGGCGTGCCCACGGCGGTGTTCGACAGCGACACGGTCACAGCCGAGCTGATCTGCGACGGGTTCCACAACCACCCCGCCGTGCTGCGCATGGCGTTCCGGCTGCTGGGCAGCGACCGCCCGGTGGTCGTGAGCGACGCGATGATGGCCGCGGGCGCGGGCGACGGCGAATACACGCTGGGCGGTCAGACGGTTTTTGTCAGGAACGGCAAGGCCACGCTCGCCGACGGCACCATTGCCGCGAGCACGACCAACCTGTTTGACGAATATAAAAATCTGCTGCGCTTCGGGGTCGACCCGCAGCAGGCGCTGAGAGCCTGCACCATCAACCCCGCGCGCGCCATCGGTGCGGACAAGGCGACCGGCTCCATCGCAGTCGGCAAGAGGGCCGACCTGATCGCCGTGAACGAAAAGCTTGAACTCACGGCCGTCTTCATTCGGGGCGAACGGCACAAATAAAACGCCGCCAACGGGCAAACACCGAACGGATCGGTGCTCACCCTATTTTCTGCGGTCGAAAAGCGGCTCCCCGCGGGCTGACAGCAGCCACCGTCTTTTCGTTTTTCACCGCCGACAGGCTTTCCGCCCTCACCCCATAATATGCCAAACTTTGATGATTGCTAAAATAAGGAGGATGACTTATGAAAACGATCGGTGTTTTGATCGCGGACGAATACGAATACGCGCCCTTCTGCGCCTTTGCCGACAAGCACGGCGCCGTACACAGCGAAGAAAACGGCTTCAAGCTGGTGGAATTTGAGCTGTTCGGCAACAAAATGATCGCCGTGGAAACCGGCATCGGCAAGGTCAACGCCACCATCGCCGCCATGAAGCTGATCGAAGAAAAGAAGATCGACGAGCTGTACAACATCGGCTTTTCCGGCGCCATTCACGGGCTGCGCCGCGGCATGACCGTTGCCGCGAACGAATATCAGGAATGTGATTTTGATCTGACGGCGCTGGGCCGCGCCCCGGGCGAAAAACCGGGTCAGAATTTTATCTACCACGCGGATGAAGCCATGCTGAAGGCGGCTGAAGCGATCGGGCTTTATGTCTGCAAGGTCGGCACGGGCGACTTTTTCCTGACCAGTCAGGCAAAGAAGGATGAATACTACGATCTTTTCGGCGTTTGCGCGTTCGATATGGAATCCGCCGCCATCGGCAGCGTGTGCGAGCGCTACGCGGTGCCGTTCATGAGCATCCGCAAGATCTCCGACGACGCGGAGGGCTCCGCCGCCGAGGATTATAAAGCAATGAACGAAAGTCTGGAAATGGGTCTGACCGACACGCTCACCGCCCTGCTCAAGTATCGCTATGACGGCTGACGCAGCGATCGGCGCCTGTCGGCTGTGCCCGCGCCGCTGCGGCGCTTTCCGCCCCGCGCGCGGCTCGGGCGACGGCTTTTGCGGGCTTCCCGCCCTGCCCGGCGTTTGCCGCGCGGAAAAGCATTTCTGGGAAGAGCCGCCCATCAGCGGCACCAACGGCTCCGGCACGATCTTTTTCAGCGGCTGCGTGCTGCGGTGCGAATACTGCCAGAACGGCGCCATCAGCCGCAAAAGCTGCGGCACGGTCGTGGACGAAAACGGCCTGATCGAGCTGATCAAAAAGCTTGAATCGCAGGGCGTTCACAACGTCAACCTCGTCAGCCCCACGCCGTATTACCCGATCATCCGCAGGGCGCTGGAGCGTTATAAGCCCGCCGTGCCCGTGGTGTGCAACACCGGCGGTTACGAACGCGCGGAAACGCTGAAAAGCATGGAAGGGCTGATCGACGTTTATCTGCCCGATTACAAATATTCGCAGAGCGAAACGGCGAAGAAGTATTCCGAAGCGGCGGATTACCCGCAGGCGGCGGCCGAAGCGATCACGGAAATGTTCCGGCAGGTCGGCGCCCCCGTTTACGATGAAAACGGGATCATGCGAAAAGGGCTGCTGGTGCGGCATCTGGTGCTGCCCGGCAACGTGGAAAACTCGCTCGGCGTGCTCGACTGGATCGACGATCACCTGCCGAAATCGGTGCCCGTGAGCCTGATGGCGCAGTATTTCCCGACCGGTCACGAGATCCACCCCGAGCTGAGCCGGCGGATCACGCCGGAGGAATACGACCAGGTCGTGAATTATATGCTTTTGCTCGGCCGGGACAACGGCTTTTGTCAGGAGCCGGAGGCGGCGGACAGCCGCTATGTGCCCGACTGGAACATGATGAAGGAGAAATCAGAATGAAAACACCCGAAGAATACGCCGCGAAAGCAAAAGAATTGTTTATGAGCGGCTACAACTGTTCGCAGGCGGTTCTGCTCGCCTTTGACGACGTGACCGGACTGGACAACAAAACAGCCGCCATGCTCGCCTCCTCCTTCGGCGGCGGTATGGGACGACTGCGCGAGGTCTGCGGCGCGGTCAGCGCCATGTTCATGATCGCCGGGCTCACCGGCGGCTACACCGACCCGAAGGGCAAGGCGGAAAAAGCGGCGCATTACGCCGTGATCCAGAAGCTGGCGGACGATTTCAAAAAAGAGAACCGTTCGATCATCTGCCGCGAGCTGACCGGGCTGAACGCCGACGGTTCGCCCGTGCCGACGCCGCGCAATGAAGAATTTTTCAAAAAGCGCCCCTGCGCCGAATTGGTGAGCGACGCGGCGCGCATCATCGCAGCCCAACTGCAAAACCGCTGACCGTTCCCCCGAACGCTGATTGAGGAAAAACCATGAAGAAAAAGCTGAAACCAAACAGTCCCCTCGCCTATTGGGACAGCGCGTTCATCGTCGGCGCCCTGCTGCTCGTTGTGTTCGTGCTCCGGCGTGTGTGGCCGTTCGGCCCCGAAAACGTAAGCTACAGCGACATGGCGCAGGGCACGCTGCCCGTCATCTGCCACGTCTATGACTGGCTGCACGGCGAAAAAGCGCTGCTGTTCGACTGGTATTCCGGGCTGGGCGTGAGCATGGCGGCGTCTTACACCGTCACGCCGTTCGACCTGCTGCTGTACCTGTTCAAGCGTGAGCACCTGCTTTACGCGCTGGGCGTGATGGTGTGGGTCAAAAGCGTCGCCGCCGCCTTCACGGCGCGGCTGAGCTTTGAAAGGATGTTCCCGAAAGCGCCCGAGCTGTGGAAGCTGCTGTTTTCGGTGTCCTACGCGCTGAGCAGCTACGCCATGACGTACTACACCAACATTTCCTGGCTGGATTTCGTGATCCTGTTCCCGCTTCTGCTATGGGGGCTGAAGCGGCTGTTGGATGAAAACAAGCCGATCCTTTACACCGTTTGTTACGCGATCGCACTGTATCTGTCGTTTTATCAGGGCTATATGGTCACGCTGGCCGTGTTCTTTCTGGGCGGGCTGTATCTGCTCACCGCCGTTCAAAAAGAGGACCGGCCGCAGCGGACCGCGGTGCTCGGCGCCGCCACGCTGACGGGCGCGCTGATCTCGTGCTTCCATTCCGTGCCGTTCGCCGTGCTCTCGCTTTCTTCCCAGCGGTTCAACAACAACATCGATAAAGCCGGGGACGAGAATATGCTGCTGCATATTCTGAAAAAGGCTTATTCGCCCGAAACGAACGACAAGCTGTTCCTGCTGACCGGGCTGGAGATCGCCGCGGCGTTCGCGCTGCTGTTTTTGCTGCGCAGCCTGCGCGCCAAAAAGATCAGACAGGCGTTGTTCGTCGGCGGCGGCCTTATCATTATGTTTTCCCAGCTGCTGTGCGAAAACGTCAACCTGTTCTGGCACGGCGGCGACTACGTACAGTTCCCGATGCGGTTTTTCTATTCCTCCGCGTTCTTTGTGTTCTGCCTGGCGCTGGCGTATCTGGAGCGCTTCGGCGAAACGCTGCGCCCATTTCACAGTAAGGCCCTCAAGGCGGCTGATCTGGTGATCATCCTGCTGGTTTCCGCCGCGTTTCTTTACACGCTGTTCACGACGCGCCTGTTGTTTACGATCGTTGCCGGGTTCGGCGTTGCCCTGCTGGCCACGCAGCAAAGCAAAAAGATCACGCGCGTGCTGTTCACCGTTCTGATCCTGTCGGAAAGCTTCCTGATCGCGTTCAACGGCATTGCCAACACCGCGCGCAAGGCGGATTCCCAACTGATCTATCAAAGCGAAAGCTACGTCAACTACTGCGCCGAAGCGTCCGAGCTCGACCTGAGCACGAGCGCGCTGGGCCGCGTGAAAAACCCGGACACCAGCCTGAACACCAACTACCCGTTTCTGACCAAAACGCAGGCGCTTTCCAACTGGACGCATTTTATCCCGCCCTACCTGCAGCGCACCTCCAGCGCGCTGGGCTATTCCGGGCAGTACACCCGCCTGCTGGATTCCGGCGGCACCGTTTTCACCGACACCCTGCTCGGCATGGAAAAGGCGGTGGCGCGCAATTCCTTCCGCATGGCGGGCGGCTACACCCTGCTGGAACAGGGCAAAAACTTTTCCGTTTATCAAAACGATTACGCCGTTCCTCTCGGTCTGACGGCCGGAGAAGGGCTTTTGCAGGATCTGACGGCGGATAAAAATGCCGACGAGATCGTCCGGGCAAGATTCGACACACAAAATGAGCTTTACCGGCTGTTCACGCAGACCGATGAAGACTTGATCCGCTACGCCGATACCGCCAACCGAACGGCCGAAGGCATCTCGCTGACCGCCGACACGGACAAGCAGGTCGTTTTCACCTGCACCGCCGGCAAAAACGAGGTGTTCTACCTGAACGTCTGCGGCTTCAAAGGCAGCCAGAGAACGACCGTTCAGGTCAACGGCAAGGATATCGAAGCGCCGTATTACAAGCAGGTCAACTACATGTTCTATCCCTCCGGCGCGGTGAACGGGCTGCTGGAGCTCGGCACGTTTGAAGAGGGCGAAACCGTGACGGTAACGGTCACCCGCTCGTCCCGATACGACCTTAGTGAAAAGAACATTCAGCTCGGCTGCCTGTCGCTGGATAAGCTGGCGGCGCTGAAGCAAAACACGGTCTCTCTGACCGGACTGACAAGAAGCAAGACCGGGCTGAGCTTTGATTACAGCAACACCGGCGAAAAGCGGTACGTGTTCATCCCCGTCAGCTACGACAGCGGCTGGAAGGCCGCGGTGAACGGCCAAAAAGCCGAGGTGAAGCAGGCGCTGGGCGCCTACCTCGCCGTGGAGCTGCCCGGCGGCAGCGGACATGTGACCCTGAAGCACACCACCCCCGCGGGGGGCGTCGGTCTGGCGCTCACTCTGGCCGGGCTGGTCGGCTTTGCGCTGCTGATGCTCTGGCGCAAACGGGATTACCGCATCAACCGCAAGGCGGCTATGGTCGTTTTCGTTGCGTTCCTGATCGCGTTTACCGGCGCTGTTCTCGTTGTGTACGGCGCATCCTTCGTGATGTTTGCGAAAATCATGCTGCCGATCGTGTGGCAGCACCTGAGCAGGCTGTTCTGACAAAAAGGAGTCATCGTTTGAAATACCGGAAAGGAGGAGCGGTCCGGACATAAAAAAGAGATTTCTTCTCTCTTTTGGTGTGATTGCCGGATCGCGTGGCGATCAACATGGGTAAGATCATCGCCATCGTCAACCAGAAGGGCGGCGTGGGCAAAACCACCACCGCCGTCAACCTCACCGCCGCCGTGGGCGCGCTGGGCAAAAAAGCGCTGCTGGTCGACATCGACCCGCAGGGCAACGCCACGAGCGGCCTTGGCATCAACAAGCGCGAGATCGCGCTGTCGACCTACGACAACATCATCAACGGCGTGCCCGCCGAAAAGACCATTGTGCATTCGCCGTTCAAAAACGTGGACGTGATCCCCAGCAACATGGATCTGGCGGGCGCGGAGCTGGAGCTGGTGGAGCTGCCGCGGCGCGAAGCCAAGCTGAGGACGAGCCTTGCTCTGATCAAAAATCAATACGACTATATTTTTCTGGACTGCCCGCCCTCGCTGGGGCTGATCACGCTCAACGGGCTGTGCGCGGCGGATACGCTGCTGGTGCCGATCCAATGCGAATACTACGCGCTGGAGGGCCTGTCTCAGCTCATCTCGACCGTGCGCAGCATCAAGCGGCTGTATAACCCGCTCATCGACATCGAGGGCGTGCTGCTGACAATGTATGACGGGCGGCTGAACCTGACCCAGCAGGTCGTGGACGAGGTCAAACGGTTCTTCCCGCAAAAGGTGTTCGCCACGGTCATCCCCCGCACGGTGCGGCTCTCCGAAGCGCCGAGCTTCGGGCAGCCGGTGAAATACTACGACCGTTCCTCCAAGGGAACGATCGCCTATGACAATCTGGCAGCGGAACTGATCCAGAAAAACGGAGGGTAAAATATGGCACTCAAAAAAGGCGGTCTCGGGCGCGGACTCGACGCGCTGCTGATCGACAATTCCATTGAAAACACCACCGCGTCTTCCGCGGTGAAGCTGAAGCTGACCGACATTGAACCGAACAAGGGGCAGCCGCGCAAGCACTTTGACGAAACCGCGCTGAGCGAGCTGGCGCAGAGCATTGAAAAGCACGGCGTGATCCAGCCGCTGCTGGTGCGTCCGCTGTCCGCCGGGGGCTATCAGCTCGTGGCGGGCGAACGCCGCTGGCGCGCCGCGCGCATCGCCGGGCTGACCGAGGTGCCGGTCGTGATCCGCGACCTGAGCGATGAGGACGCGATGGCGCTTTCGCTCATCGAAAACCTGCAGCGCGAAGACCTTGACCCGATCGAAGAGGCCGAGGGCTACCGCACGCTGATGGAGACCTTCGGCATCACGCAGGAGGAGGCCGCCGTGCGCGTGGGCAAATCCCGCCCCGCCGTAGCCAACCTGATGCGCCTGCTCAGCCTGCCCAAAGACGTGCGCGCCATGGTCAGCGCGGGCACGCTGTCGCCCGGTCACGCCAGAGCGCTGCTGCCGCTGGCGGAAGACGCGCTGATCGCGCAGTTTGCCAAAGAGATCGTGGAAAAGGGCCTTTCGGTGCGGCAGACCGAACAGTGGGTCAAGGACTTTCTGAAGGTCAAAAAGCCCAAAGCCGAAAAGGAACGCAGCAAATACCTCACCGAGGTCGAGCTT
Organism: uncultured Clostridia bacterium; assembly: GCA_946405475.1. Taxonomy (GTDB): domain Bacteria; phylum Bacillota; class Clostridia; order Oscillospirales; family Acutalibacteraceae; genus UBA8612. The sequence goes on along the minus strand of CAMJHI010000012.1, from coordinate 3,438 downwards.
TCGCTCTGTGAAGCGCTCGGGCGCAGGGTCAGCGTCAAAGGCAGCGAAAAGGGCGGCACGATCACGATCGAGTTTTTTGACAAGAACGATCTGAAAAAGCTTTCCGAAATGTTTGAGGACTGACAAATGGCGTTAGACGGACTCACCCTGCATTTTCTCAAAGAAGAGATCGGCAGCGCCCTCATCGGCAGCCGGCTTGAAAAGCTGCACCAGCCTTCCCGCGAAGAGCTGGTGCTTGTTTTCCGCACCCGCGGCGGCGTGCGCCGCCTGCTGCTCAGCGCCCGGGCGCAGGCGCCGAAGATCCACTTCACCGAATACCCGCCGGAAAATCCGGACAAGCCGCCCATGTTCTGCATGCTCCTGCGCAAGCATCTGACCGCCGTCCTGCTCACCGACGTAAGGCAGGAAGGGCTGGAACGCGCGCTGTTTCTGGATTTTGACGCGACGAATGAGATCGGCAACCGTGTCAGGCTCACGCTGGCCGTCGAGATCATGGCGCAGTACAGCAACATCATCCTCATCAACTGTGAAGGAAATATCCTTGACAGCATCAAACGGGTGGACAGCGAAAAATCCTCTGTGCGGCAGATTCTGCCGGGGATGCTGTACCGCCTGCCGCCCAGGCAGAACAAGCCCGATCTGACCGCGGTCACCGCGGCCGAGGTGGTCGCCAACATGGCGCAGTTCCTTGAAAAAACGGCCAGTTCGGCGCTGTTGAGCAGCGTGCAGGGCATCAGCCCCATCGTCAGCCGCGAGGTCGTGTACCGCGCGCTTAGCGAAGACAAGCGCGTGAGCCTGCTGACCGACGCCGACGAGGCGGCGCTGACGGTCGAGATTGACAAGTTGAAAAGCTTTACAGAACAAGCAGAGAGTTTCCCCTGCGTCGTGTCGGACGCCGGCGGCAAGCCGCTGGATTTTTCATTCATGCCGATCACCCAATACGGCGAAAACGCGGCGGTAAAACACTTTGACAGCTTTTCGGCGCTGCTGGATTCGTTCTATTATGAGCGCGACCGGCTGGAACGAACCAAGCAGAATTCCGCCGAGCTGCAAAAACTGGTGGCCAACCTCCTTCAACGCACGGCGAAAAAGCTGGACCTGCAGCGCAGCGAATTGCGGCAGTGCGCCGACCGCGAACAGCTTCGGATCAAAGCCGAGCTGATCGCCGCCAATCTCTATCAACTGCATAAGGGCGCGCCGTTTTACGACGTGGTCAATTATTATGACGACAACAAGCCCCTGCGCATCACCGCCAACCCGGCGCTGAGCCCCAATGAGAACTCGCAGAAGTATTACAAGGAGTACCGCAAGGCGAAGACCGCCGAGCAAAAGCTCACGGAGCTCATCGCCGCGGGCGAGGACGAGCTCGCCTACCTTGAAACGGTGGCGGACGCGCTCACGCGGGCGGAAACCGCCGCGCAGATCGCCGAGATCAAGGCGGAATTGACGCACACGGGTTATCTCAAACAAAAGCAAAAACAAAAGGGCGCAAGCAAGGCTCCCAAGCCGCTTGCCCCCGATGCATTCGTGTCGGACGACGGTTTTTTGATTTTGGTGGGGCGGAACAACGAAATGAACGACCGCCTGTCGCTCAAAACCGCCGCCAAAAACGATCTCTGGTTCCACACGCAGAAGTTCCCCGGCTCGCACGTGGTGGTCGTGACCGAGGGCAAGGACGTGCCCGAAACGACCATGCGGCAGGCCGCCGTGCTCGCCGCCTACCACAGCAGCGCGCGGCAATCCTCCGGCGTGCCGGTGGATTACACCGAGGTGCGCAACCTGAAAAAGCCGGTGGGCGCAAAACCCGGCAAGGTGATCTACCACGTTTACAGCACGGTTTACGTCACGCCGGACAGAGAACTTGTGATGAAACTGAAAAAGTGATGGTGAATGTTTATGGCTAACCTGATCGTCGTATGCGGTCCTCAGGCTGTCGGCAAAATGGTTGTCGCAGAAAGCCTGCGGGACAAGCTGAAATACAACATGATGATGAATCACGACAGCATTGAGATCTCCGACAGGATCTTCGGCTTCGCTACGCCTGCCCAGAAGGAATTCAACGCGAGCTTTCGTGAAAAAGCATTTGAGCTGGCCGTCAAATATGACGTCGATCTCGTGTTCACCTATGTCTGCGCGTTTGACTGTCAGGAAGATAAGGATTATCTGACAAACCTGCATGACCTTTTCACGAAAAACTCAGGCGCGTTTTATTTTGTGGAACTCAGCGCAAAACTGGAAACGAGGATCGCCAGAAACGAAACGCCATATAGAATGGAGCGTAAGGCGTCAAAAAAGAACCTGGAATGGAGCAGAGCCGATCTTCTGGAAACCGCTGAGAAATATCGGCTGAATTCCGAAGAAGGCGAGGTCTGGTTTGCCAACCACCTGAAAATCGACAACACCGACCTGACACCGGGTCAGGTCGCCGATCGGGTTATCGAGGCGTTTGGACTCACCGCAAACGATAAAGAGGAAAAGGAATATCGTTTCGGTGTCTGAAAGGGATAAAAAATGAAAACAAGAACAAAACTGTTTATGGCAATCATCCTTGTCTTATCAATCATCGTTTCGCCGTTTCCCGTGGGAGCTTCCGTGGAGGCGAACTCTATAGAAGCAACCTTGAACAACAATGACGGCATTTCAAGACTCTTTGAGGCTAAGCCTGAATACTGCCTATATTGTGGCGAAGTTCACACGGGCGCCGCCGGGCAATTCAAGCAGTTCTTTCACGAAATCGCCTATTTCTTCTGCGGAATCCTCGGTAAATACCCGGAAGACGGCCGTATGTATTTCACCTTTGACACCCTCGATATAGGAGCCGATGAGCCGTTTTATTTCATCCACGCGGGCGACACGCACGTTTCCTATATCGACGAGCGTGATTCCGGCGACGAAAGACTGGTCGACACGGCAAACAAGCGCCTGTCATATTGTCCGAAAGACCTGCGTATGCTGGACGATCTCTCGGTTAAGGCAAAAGAACTGAGCGCTTTTATCGTTCACACAGGCGACGTCATCGACTTCGTCAGCCAGAAGAATCTTGACATTGCAAAAGACTTCACCGCAAACAACGATGTTTTTGCCTGCGCGGGCAATCACGAATACCACGTATATATCTGGGATGACGGCGATGACTATGTGCGTCGCGACAGCGTGAAGGAAAAGGTCAATGCTTCTTTTACAAACGATATTTATTATTCTGTCAGAGTTGAGCGCGGCGTGAAATTCATCGCGATCGATAATTCATTCCACAAGATAGACCAGCGGCAGCTTGACCTGTTCAAAACTGAGCTTGCAAAAGACGATCTGCCGGTTGTTCTCGCCCTTCATGTTCCACTTTATGCGCCCGATCTATTCAAATTCCAGATGGAAAAGCTGGGTTATCCCCATCCTGCATGGCTGATGGGCGTTCCCGAGGAGATCATGCGGGAATACCAT
>CAMJHI010000011.1 GCA_946405475.1 uncultured Clostridia bacterium | reverse complement strand
GGCTGAATTTCATGTTGTCGCCGATGAAGCGGCCGTTGTTGAGAATGCCCTTGTGGGTGAGCATGACGCCCTTGGGGAAGCCCGTCGTGCCGGAGGTATACTGCATGTTGGCGACCTCGTCGGCGTCAAGGCTGTCGGACAGCGCCTGAAACACCTCAACGGGCGTGTTTTCGGCGCGCTTATACAGTTCGGAAAAGTTGAGCATGCCGGCCGGCGTGTCGGGCTGGGTGCAGATGATGTTTTTCAGGCACGGCAGCATGGGCAGCATGAGCTTTTCGGGGTTCTGCGTGGACAGGGTGGGGCACAGCTCGTTGACGATGTCGGCGTATTTGGTCGTGCGGTAGCCTTCGCCCATGACCAGCACCTTGGTGTCGGACTGACGCAGCAGATATTCCAGCTCAAACACGCGGTAGGCGGTGTTCACCGTCACCAGCACCGCGCCGATCTTGACCGAGGCGTAGAAGGTGAGGAGCCACTCGGGGATGTTGGTCGCCCAGATGGCGACGTGGTCGCCCTTGCCGACGCCCAGATCCATCAGCCCGCGGGCGACGGTGTTGCAGTCCTCGTTGAATTCCTTCCAGCTGCGCTTGTAGTCGATGTCGTTATAGACCACGGCGTCGTTGTCGGGGTAATCTCTGGCCAGCTCATCGAGCTGGGCGCCGATGGTTTTGTGCCATAACTCTACTTCTTTCATTGCTGTTTCTCCCTCCATTTCTTCAGATCATTTGCCCGGATCTCCACCCGGCGGATCTTGCCGCTGGAGGTTTTGGGCAAAGCGTCGACGTATTCGATCACGCGGGGATATTTGTAGGGCGCGGTCTCTTTTTTGACAAAGGTCTGCAGCTCTTTCGTCAGCGCGTCGCTGCCGGTGAAGCCCGCGCGCAGCACGATGGTGGCCTTGACCGCCTGACCGCGCACCGGGTCGGGCACGGAGGTGACGGCGCATTCCAGCACGCTCTGGTGCTCGAGCAGCACGCTTTCGATCTCGAACGGGCCGATGCGGTAGCCGGAGGATTTGATCATATCGTCGTTGCGCCCGACGTACCAGTAGTAGCCGTCTTCATCGCGCCAGGCGGTGTCGCCGGTGTGATACCAGCCGTCGTGGATCACTTCGTCGGTCTTTTCTTTGTCGCCGTAATAGCAGGTGAGCAGCCCCTGCGGGTGGTTGGCGGGGTCGTATTTGACCACGATCTCGCCCGTGAAGCCCGTTTCGCACGAATTGCCGTCGGCGTCCACGATGTCGACCGTATACTGCGGCGAGGGCTTGCCCATGGAGCCGGGCTTGGGCTCCATGCCGCGCACGTTGCACACGATGGGGGTGGATTCCGACTGGCCGAAGCCTTCATACAGCTTCAGGCCGGTGGCCTTGTACCAGGTGTTGTAAACGTCGGGGCTGAGCGCTTCGCCGGCGATGTTGGTGTGCGTCAGGCTCGACAGGTCGTAGCCCTCGACGCCGTGGTTGAGGAAGAAGCGGAACATCGTGGGCGGGCAGCACAGCGTGGTGATCTTGTATTGCTCGATCTTCGGCAGGATCTTGCCGGGATCGAATTTGTCAAAGTCATACACGAACAGCCCGGCTTCCATGATCCACTGCCCGTAGATCTTGCCCCAGGCGCATTTCGCCCAGCCGGAATCGGCGATGGTGAGATGCAGCCCGTCCGGCACGACGCACTGCCAGTGTTTGGCGGTCTGGATGTGGCCGATGGGGTAGTCGCACGAGTGCATGATCATTTTGGGGTAGCCGGAGGTGCCGGAGGAAAAATAGCTGAGCATCGGGTCGGTGCTCTTGGTGTAGATGCGCTCGAATTTGTCGCTCGCTTTTTCGATTTCGGCGTTGAAATCAAGCCAGCCGTCGCGCTGACCGTTGACGATAATTTTGGTTTTGAGCGTGGGGCAGGTGGCCTCGCATTCGTCAAACTGCTCGGCCACGTCGCCGTCCGCCGTGACAATGGCGGCCTTGGCGCCGCTGACCTGAATGCGGTATTCCACGTCGTGCTTTTTGAGCATGAACGTGGCAGGGATCATCACCGCGCCGAGCTTGCTCAGCGCCACGGCGGTGAACCAGAACTGATAGTGCCGCTTGAGCACCACGAGCACCATGTCGCCCTTGCCGATGCCCTGCGCGCGCAGGAAGTTGGCGGTTTTGTCGGAATAGTATTTGATGTCGGCAAAGGTGAAGGTTCTCTCCTCGCCCTTGTCGTTGCACCAGACCAGCGCGCGGCGGGTCGGGTCGTTGACGGCGATATCGTCGACGATGTCACAGCCGAAATTGAAATATTCCGGGCTGGTCATGTCGATTTTCTGAATGATGCCGTTGGCGTCATAGGTTTCGGTGATATATCGCAGGTTGATGTTTCTCATGGCTTTGCTTTTGCTCCTTATGCTTCGTCGTCCTCAACTTTGGTCGAGATGATGACCGCTAAAAACAGGCAGTCCTCGCCGCCCGTGGCGATCATGCCGTGGGGCATGCCGGAATCGTACATGATCGAGTCGCCCTCGTGCACCACGCGGGTGTGCCCCTCGTGCGTGAAGAGCAGCGAGCCCTTGAGCACATAGTCAAATTCCTGACCGGGGTGGGTGGAAAGGTGGATGGGCATTCCCTGCGCCTCGTCGGAATAGGGCGCCTGCACCAGAAACGGCTCGGCGAGCTTGTGGCGCAGGTTGGCGGCCAGATGGAAATAATTCAGGTTTTCCGCGCCGCGCTTGTGCGGCAGGCCCGTGCCGGCCTTGGTGTAGGCACAGCGCGCCAGATGCGGGTTTTCACCGGTGAGCAGCGCCACCAGCTCCACCTCTAACTTCTGCGCGCACAGCAGCAGAAAGATGAACGAAAAGTCGCTTTCGCCCCGCTCCATGCGCATATATTCTTCCACGCTCGTTTTCGTGGCCTGCGCCATTTCCTCGGGGGAAAAGCCCATGATCTCACGCAGCGCGCAGATGCGTTCCGCAATGTCTTTGATGCCGGACTTCATAAACAACACCTCGGTTGAAAAATAATTCGTTTGAATAAGCTCATAATCGAATAATAAACACTGCTCCATGATAAGCAGTTTATATTTTACCCATTTTATATGAGAAACCCGTCTTTGTCAAGCCGTTTTTCGGAAGTTTTACCTGTTGACTACGCGTCCGGAAAGCAGTATTATTGATACAATGTGTAACGAAAGGGTGGAGAAGCGTGGAACGGCTGACGATCGTCACCGGCCATTACGGCAGCGGCAAAACGACCTTTGCGCTCAACTATGCGTGCGATCTGGCCGCCGCGGGCCGTCCGGTCACCATTGTCGATCTGGACATCGTCAACCCGTATTTCCGCACGGCGGATCACCGCGCCATGCTCGAAGAGCGCGGCGTCACGGTCGTGATGCCCCCCTATGCCAACACCAACCTCGATCTGCCGGGGCTTTCCGCGCAGATCTACGGCGCGTTTGAAAAAGAGGGCGACGTGATCATCGACGTGGGCGGCGACGACGCCGGCGCCACGGCGCTCGGGCGCTTCCACCGTTCGATCGAACAGCGCGGTTACGACATGCTCTGCGTGATCAACGCGCGCCGCAACCTCACCGCCGAGCCGGAACAGGCCGCCGCGCTGCTTGCTGAAATCGAGCAGGCGAGCCGCCTGAAAACGACTGCGCTGGTCAACAACACCCACCTCAAGCAGCTCACAACGCCCGAAACGGTGCTGGCTTCGCTGCCCTTTGCCGCCGAGGTCAGTCGGCTGACGGGGCTGCCGGTGCGTTACACCACCGCGCCCAAGGCGCTGGCGGCACAGCTGAGCGGCATTGAAAACCTCTACCCCGTGGAGCCGTTCGTATTGACTCCCTGGGGAACGTGAATAATCTGTTTGCATGAATCGGCTGACAGCCGACGGCATAACCGGTCAACCGACCAAAGAAAGGAAGAAACGATATGGGAAAAATCACGATTGACGAAAACGTCTGCAAGGGCTGTGAAATGTGCGTCAACGCCTGCCCCAAAAAGATCATTGCTCTGGCGAAGGACAAGATCAACGCCAAGGGCTATCATCCGGCGCAGTGCATCGCGCCCGAGCAGTGTGTGGGCTGCGCGGCCTGTGCCACCATGTGCCCCGACGTTGCGATCACCGTTGAAAGATAAATGAGTAACCCCTGCTTCGATCGCAGGCACGTATCCTGACGGATCATTTTCCGTCGCAGATCGAATCAGCGGTTACATAACAGATTGGGAGTGAAATCATGGCAGAAAAAGTATTGATGAAGGGCAACGAAGCGTTAGCGGAAGCGGCCATCGCCGCCGGCTGCCGCCATTTCTTCGGTTACCCGATTACCCCGCAGACCGAGGTGGCCGCCTACATGTCCAAGCGGATGCCGAAAATCGGCGGCACCTATCTTCAGGCTGAATCCGAAGTCGCCGCCATCAACATGGTTTACGGCGCATCCAGCGCCGGCATGCGCGTGATGACCTCGTCCTCATCCCCCGGCATCAGCCTCAAATCCGAAGGCATTTCTTATCTGGCGGGCGCTGACCTGCCTGCGCTGATCATCAACGTGCAGCGCGGCGGCCCGGGTCTGGGCGGCATTCAGCCCTCACAGTCCGATTACTGGCAGGCGACCCGCGCGACCGGTCACGGCGACTTCCACATTCTGGTGTTCGCGCCCTCCACCGTGCAGGAAATGGTCGACCTCGTTTCCGAAGCGTTCGATCTGGGCGATCAGTACCGTATGCCCGCCATGATCCTCAGCGACGGCATGCTCGGCCAGATGATGGAACCCGTCGTGCTGCCCGAGGCGAGCGACAAGCCCCTGCCCGAAAAGCCGTGGGCGACCAACGGCACCAGAGGCGGCCGGCCGCACAACATCATCAACTCGCTTTACATCACGCCCGCCGAGCTGGAGCAGCTCGTGTTTGAGCGGTTCAAAAAATACGACGAGATCAAAGAAAAGCACCAGAAAGCGGAATGCTACCTGACCGATGACGCCGAGATCGTGGTCGTTGCCTACGGCGCGTCCTCCCGCATTGCGCGCAGCGCCGTGAACACCGCCCGCGAGCAGGGCATCAAGGCCGGTCTGATCCGCCCGATCACCCTGTGGCCGTTCCCCGACAAGGCCATCAAGGCCGCCGTGCCGACCGCCAAACAGATCCTGTGCGTGGAAATGAGCATGGGTCAGATGGTGGATGACGTTCGTCTGGCCGTCAACGGCGCAAAGCCCGTTTCGTTCTACGGCCGCACCGGCGGCGTGATCCCCACCCCCGCCGAAGTGCTGGATCAAATCAAAAAGTTAGGAGGCGTCGAATAATGGCTGTCGTTTTCAAAAAGCCCCATGCGCTCACCGACGCGCCGTTCCATTACTGCCCCGGCTGCACCCACGGCATCGTTCACCGTCTGGTGGCCGAAGTGATCGACGAGCTCGGCATTGAAGAAAAAACCGTCGGCGTCGCGCCGGTCGGCTGCTCTGTGTTTGCTTATAACTATTTCAACTGCGATATGGTCGAGGCCTCGCACGGCCGCGCCCCCGCCGTGGCGACGGGTCTGCGCCGCAGCCTGCCCGACGGCGTGATCTTCACCTATCAGGGCGACGGCGACCTGGCTGCCATCGGCACCGCTGAAACCGTTCACGCCGCAACGAGAGGCGAGAACATCACCGTCATCTTCATCAACAACGCGATCTACGGCATGACCGGCGGCCAGATGGCTCCCACCAGCCTGCCCGGTCAGGTCACGCAGACCACGCCCTACGGCCGCGACGTGAAAATCGCCGGCAACCCCGTGCGCGTGTGCGAAATGCTCGCCACGCTCGACGGCGTCGCGCTGGCGCAGCGCGTGACCGTGGATTGCGTGAAAAACGTGAACATTGCCAAGAAGGCGATCAAAAAGGCGTTCCAGTATCAGATGGAGGGCCTCGGCTACAGCATCGTGGAGGTCGTTTCCACCTGCCCGACCAACTGGGGTCTGTCCCCGATCGAGGCGCTGGGCTGGCTGCGCGAGAACATGCTGCCCTACTACCCGCTGGGCGTTTACAAAGACATCAAAGAGGGAGGAGAAAACAAATGAGCAAGTCCCTCAACGTGCTCTTCGCCGGGTTCGGCGGTCAGGGCATCCTGTTCGCTGGCAAGGTGATGGCCTATGCCGGTCTGTTTGACGGCAAGGAGCTTTCGTGGCTGCCCTCTTACGGCCCCGAAATGCGCGGCGGCACCTGCAACTGCAGCGTGTGCCTGTCTGACGAAGCCATCGGTTCGCCGCTGGTGGTCAACCCCGACGTGCTCGTGGCCATGAACCTGCCCTCGCTCGACAAATTCGTCGACGCGGTGGTGCCGGGCGGCTCCATCTTCCTTGACAGCTCCATCATTGACAAAAAGGTCGAGCGCGACGACATCAGCGTCTATTACGTTCCCGCCACCAAGCTCGCCGAAGAAAACGGCATCAAAGGCCTGGCCAACATCGTGCTGCTGGGCAAGATGCTCAAGGAGCTTGAGTTTGCCACGGGCGAGTCCATTGAAAAGAGCGTGCGCAAATGCGTGCCCGCCAAAAAGGCCGCCATGGTCGACTTCAACCTCAAGGCCATCGAGATCGGCCGCGCGCAGTAAATCGTTTTTTCAAAAAGCAGCAGCTTCGTACCGAACGACGATACGAAGCTGTTTTTTTAATCAAAAGTTTCGGTCAAGCCTTTTCAAAGGCTTGCGGATTCCAAAGGCGCAGGAGGGGAGCCGAAACAGTCCGGCGGACTGTTTCGGCGCGGGGAACCCTCGCCGGGGGTTCCCCGGCGGGAAGAACACCGTCACGATTCTCCGCGGGAGTGTTTGGAGGCGACCTGTTCGATAAAACCGAGGCAATTGCCGCGCTGTTTTTTTGTTGACAATTCCTGCTTTTTTTACTATCATATTACCATAGTTTTCGTCCCAATCTTCAGAAAGGGCGGCAGCTTTGCCGGATAAACCGTATGGATTTCAAAAATTCCCTGTCGATGTACCTCATCGGCGGCGCGCTGATTTTGTTCATCATCGCGCAATCCGTTTTCTTTTTGGTCAAAGCGTGGAAGCGCGGGCGGGAGCTGGGGCTTTCCTCCGCCACGCTGCGCAGCACCGTCACCACCAGCGCCCTGTTCACCATTGCCCCCGCCATTGCCATTTTAGCCACCGTTGTTTCGCTGGCGGGCGCGCTGGGTCTGGTGCTGCCGTGGGTGCGGCTGTCGATCATCGGCAACCTGTCGTATGAAACCGTGGCGGCCACGGCGGCCATGGAAGCGCTCAACCATGCGGGCGGCATGGCGGTGGAGGTAAAGGATCAGACCCTGTTCGCCACCATCGCGTGGGTCATGACCGTGGGCAGCGTGTTCCCGCTGCTGCTGCTCCCCGTGGTGACCAAGCCGATCCAGAAAAAGCTGAACACGGTCGTGGCCAAAAGCAAGTCCGACCTGCCCGACATTTTGGCGGCGGCCGCCTTCATCGGCCTCATCGGCGCATTCATCGCGCGCGCCATTGCGGGTTCGGGCGAAAAAGACATCATCGGCGACGGCGCCGGGGTGCTGTCGGTCATCACGCTCGTGAGCGCTGTCGTGATTTCGCTTTTGCTCGAAACGATCCGCAAAAAGCTCAACGTCAACTGGCTGCAGCCGTTCGTCATGCCGCTGAGCATGTTTCTGGCCATGGGCGTGGCCGTGGTGGCGTTCAACCTGCTGCCCGCCGACGTGGCGCTGCTGGAATGGAGGGGCTGAACCGATGAAAAAAGAAAGACCGTATCTTGACAGAGTTCACACCTGGGGGCGCATTTCCTCGCTGACCACGCTGTGCGTCATGCTCATGTTCCCCGCCGCCATCTGCCTGTATCTGAACGTCTGGCCGCGCTTTCACGACGTGTTCAGCGGGCTGATCAAGATTATTCCCTTGTTCTGGACCACCGCCGTGATCGAGGTCGTTTCCTACACGCCGGTGCTCGGCGCGGGCGGCACCTATCTGTCGTTCGTGACCGGCAATATCACCAATTTGAAGCTCCCCTGCGGGCTCAACGCCATGGAAAGCGCGGGGGTCAAGGCGCAGAGCGAGGAGGGCGAAGTGGTTTCCACCATCGCCATTGCCACCTCCGCCATCACCACCACGCTGATTTTAGCCGTCGGCGTGCTGCTGTTCAGCCCGGTGCTGCCGCTGATCAAAGAGAGCAAGCTTTTAGCCCCCGCCTTTCAGCAGGTGCTGCCCGCGCTGTTCGGCGCGCTGGGCGCGGGGTATTTCATGAAGCACTGGCGCATTTCCATTTTGCCCATCGTGGTCATGGTGATCGTGCTCGTCTTTTCCGGCGGCATCCCCGCGGGCACGCTCGTGCCCATCGGCGTTGTGGTGTCGCTCCTCGGCGCGTTCGGCATGTTCAAGCTCGGCTGGATCGGCAGCAAAAATACCGACGCCGCCAAGGAATAAGTTAAAATGATAACAAAACAAGCCTTCTCGATTCGGGAAGGCTTGTTTTTCTGCGGTCTGTTTCTTTAATTGAGCCGATAGCAGATAGCGGATTTTTCTGGCGAAAAATCCTAAATGAATACTGAAAACTGAAAATTGAAAAACGGAATAATAATATGGGTAAGGGCGGAGCCCTTCCACAATTTCGCCTTTCGCATTCCGCATTTCGCCTTTTATATTCCCTTTCGCATGAAAAAACCGCGAGGGTCACGCCTCGCGGTAGATGAAACTCGATTCTTTTTTTATGATAACCTGCCCGCTCAACAGCAGGCGGTTCGGCGAAACGTCGACCGTTAAGCGGCCGCCGGGCTCGTCAAAATCATAATGCTGTTCGCCCGCTTTGCCAAGCGATAACGCCGCCGCCGCGGCTGCGGTGCCGCTGGCGCACGAGCTTTCCCAGAATAGCGTGTCCGCCGCCGGTACGTAAACCAGCGGCGTGATGCGCTTGTTTTGTTCGCGGAGCAGCATCACGCCGAGCGCTTCCGCTTGCAGCGCTTTGCACCACGCCTTGACCGCTTGTTCGGCGGTCTGCTTTTCGATGCTTTGCGCGGTGATCAGGTGCGTCATGCCTGCAAAATCCACGCGCGTCAACGCGTATTCCTGCCCGTCAAAGGCGAGCGTACACGGCTCGACCGAGCGCGGCAGGGGCATGGCGACCGTGCCGAAAAAGTGTGAATCGTCCTGCGGCGTGATCTGCACCTCGACCGGCTTTTCCTGCCCGGCAACGAGCAGGGGAACGAGCCGCCTGCCCGCATCGGGCTGCGGGTTCCGGCGGCAGAACAGCGCCGCCGCCGAAAGCGAGGCGTTGCCGCAGAATTCGCCGCCCGCCATGCGCAGCCGGTTCTGCTGCACGAAGCCGACCTGTTCGCAGGTCGGTTCTTTTTGCATGAGCTGTGCGGCGGCGGCCGGTTGTTCTTCCGGCGCGACGGTGGCGGTCACCAGCGCGGTGATGTTGCCGGTGGGGTCAAGCAGAACGTAAGGCAGCTCGTGTTTCATTGCTTGTAGTTTTGCAGAAACTGGCGGGTGCGCTCATGCTGCGTGTCGCCGAACAGCTCCTCGGGCTTGCCCTGTTCCACGATGCGGCCGCCGTCGATGAAAATCACGCGGTCGCTCACGGCGCGGGCGAACGACATTTCATGCGTGACGACGACCATGGTCATTTTTTCTTCGGCCAGCTGCTTGATGACCTTGAGCACCTCGCCCGTCAGCTCCGGGTCGAGCGCGGAGGTCGGCTCGTCAAAAAACAGAATGTCGGGCTTCATCGCCAGCGCGCGCACGATGGAAACGCGCTGTTTCTGCCCGCCGGAAAGCTGGTCGGGGTAGGCGTCGGCCTTGTCGGCCAGCCCCATTTTTTCAAGCAGGGCGAGCGCTTCCGCTTTCACTTCTTCGCGGTCGCGTTTGAGCACCGAAACGGGCGCGTCCGTCACGTTTTTGAGCACGGTGTAGTGCGGGAACAGGTTGAAGTTCTGGAACACCAGCCCGAAGTGGCGGCGCACCTCGCCCAGATTTTTCTTGTAGATCACTTTGCCGTTTTCTTCCCACGCGGCCTTTTCATCCAGATAGCTCAGCGTGCCGCCGCCGATGGTTTCCAGCAGCGTGGCGCAGCGCAGCAGGGTCGATTTGCCGGAACCGGACGGGCCGATGATGGAAACGACTTCGCCCTGATCGACCGTCAGCGAAATATCCTTGATGACGTGGTTATCCCCGAAGGATTTCTGAATATGCTCCATGCTGAGAATGCTCATGTCCGATCCCTCCTTTATTCAAAATAGTCCAGTTTTTTCTCGATGCGCCGCATGACGAACGCCACCAGATAGTTGAACACGTAGTAGAATATGCCGGCGGCAAACAGGGTGATCATGCCCGGTGAGCCGGGGGAATTGGCGATTTTTTTGGCCAGAGTGAACATTTCCGTCACGGCGATGGCCGAGGAGAGCGACGTATCCTTCACCAGCGTGATGATCTCGTTGGTCACGGGGGGCAGCACGCGCTTGATCATCTGCGGCAGAATGATCTTGAAAAAGGTCTGCGCCTTGCTGTAGCCGAGCACCTGCGCGGCCTCGTATTGCCCCACGGGGATGGATTCAAAGCCGCTGCGGTAGATTTCGGCAAAATAGGCGGCGTAGTTGATGATGAACGCGATCAGAACCGCCAGATTGCGCCAGTTTCTTGCCATCGTCACGCCGAAGACCAGATGCGGCGCAAAATACACGACGATGAGCTGCAGCATCAGCGGCGTGCCGCGCATGATGGAAATGTAGCCGTTGACGAACCAGCGGATGGGGGCGATGCGGCTTTTTTTGCCGAAATAGACGAGCATGCCCAGCGGCAGCGCGCCCAGAAGGGTGAAGCCAAAGATATACAGCGTGACGCCGAACGCCTCCGCCAGAGCGAGGAGCATGTTCGGAATCGTCATTTTGGCCGTGGCCAGCAGCATGGGCACGAAAGCGGATGTGGTCATAGTTTCCCTCTTCTCTGCAGCAAACGGGTGAGGCAAGGCGCCCCACCCGTTTGTTCATCGTGTTTCAGTTTGGGCTTGTCTTATTTGCAAAGGCGAAGCGCTGCGAGCGTCAGACCGTCTTTTTCGTAGGTCTTCGCAATGTCCATCATGGTGCCGTCTTCCGCCATTTTCAGCAGCTCGGCGTTGACCGCGTTGCGCATTTCGGTGTTGCCCTTGAGGAAGCCGACGGCGTACTGTTCGCTGGAAATGGGTTCGTCAAGAATGACGTATTCGCCGGAATTGTTGGCGATCTGGAAGGTGGCCACGCCAAGGTCGGCGGCCACAGCGTCGACCGAGCCCTGATTGAGCTCCATGAAGCCGGTGTTGTAATCGGCAAGCTCCACGACCTCGCCCACGGAAGCCTTGAGCTTTTCGTTGGCGTCAATGGCTTCGACCGCGGAAGAAGCGGCCTGCGCCATGATGCTCTTGCCGGCGAGATCGGCCAGCGACTTGATGCCGGAATCGGCCTTGACCACGGCGACGATGTTGTTGTCGTAATAAGGCTCGGACCATTCGTAATCGTTTTCACGGCCGGTGTAGGTGAAGCCGTTCCAGATGCAGTTGATGCTGCCGGTCTTCAGCTCGGCGTCTTTCGTGTCCCAATCAATGGCGACTGCTTCAAATTCCCAGCCGAGGCGCTTGCACAGCTCTTTGGCCATGGCCAGATCGAAGCCGTCATATTTGTCGAAAACGGGGTCGCCGTCGGTGCAGACAAAGCCGAAGGGCGGGAATTCTGCGTCGAAGCCGACGATCAGCTTTTGCGCGGTCGCTTTGGTTTCGCCTTCAGCGGCGGTGGTGGCGGCGTCAGTGGCGGCGTCAGTGGCCTGGGGTTCGGTTTCGTTTTTGCCGCAGCCCGCGAAGGCGAACGCCATGAACAGCATGGTGACGGCGAGAACGAGCGCTAATACTTTTTTCATTGTTTTTTCCTCCGTATTATTTTCTTTGACGTAGCAACATGGTAACACATTACCACGCTAAAGTAAAGCGCTTTTTGCGATTTTTTCAAAAATGACGCAAATTTCGTCAACTTGCGACAAATTCCCGTCCCGAATCCGCCCTGAAACGGTGAAATGCCGAATTTGATTTCCGGGCGTTTTTCTGCCTGGTTTTGATTGACTTTTCCGGGGGATTTGTGGTATAGTAGAACCACAATTGAAAGCGGTTTTTTGTGACTGACGGAGCAAAATGCAGAGCACTGCAAGGGAGCAAAAAACCGGAACGAAGAAACTGCTCGCAGCTTCTTTGGCCGACCGTCTGGGCAGCAGTTAACGCCTTTGTTTAACTGCGTCCCTTTTTGTTTTTTTGAGGAGGATGTTATGAAAAAAGTCGGAATCATCATGGGCAGCGACAGCGATCTGCCGATCGTGCGCAAGGCCACCGATACGCTGCAGAGCCTCGGCATCCCGTTCGAGGTGCACATCTATTCGGCGCACCGCACCCCGGCGCAGGCGGCCGATTTTGCCCGCAGCGCCAAACAAAACGGCTTTGGCGTGCTCATTGCCGCGGCCGGTATGGCGGCGCATCTGGCGGGCGCGCTCGCGGCGCAGACTACCCTGCCGGTGATCGGCATTCCCTGCAAATCGTCCAATCTTGACGGCATTGATGCGTTACTCTCAACGGTGCAGATGCCCGGCGGCGTGCCGGTGGCGACCGTTGCGATCAACGGCGCAGTCAATGCCGCTTTGCTTTCCGCCCAGATCCTTGCGCTCAGCGAGCCGGAACTGGCCGAAAAGCTCGAACAGAAAAAGGCGGCGGACGCCGAAAAGGTGCTCGCCAAAGACAAGGCGCTTGCCGAAGAATTCAAAAACGACTGAAAGAAAAGGAGAACCATCATGAACAAGACCGAACAGCTCTATGAAGGAAAAGCCAAGAAAGTATTCGCCACCGAAAACCCGGATTACGTGATCGTGTCCTACAAAGACGACGCCACCGCGTTTGACGGCACCAAAAAGGGCACCATCCTCGGCAAGGGCGCCATCAACAACCGCATGTCCAATTACCTGATGCGCCTGCTCGAAAAGAACGGCGTTGCCACGCACTTTGTCGAAGAGCTCAACGACCGTGAGACCGTGGTCAGAAAGGTCGCCATCGTGCCGCTGGAGGTCATCATCCGCAACATTTCCGCGGGTTCCTTCGCCAAGCGCTACGGCGTGGAAGAGGGCATCGTGTTCGCCGCGCCGACCATCGAGTTTTCTTACAAAAACGACGACCTGCACGATCCGCTCATCAATTCCTACCACGCGCTGGCGCTGGGGCTGGCCACGGCCGACGAGATCGAGCAGATCAAGGCGATGGCCTTCAAGGTCAACGACGTGCTCAAGGAATATTTCCTCACCCTCGGCGTGAAGCTGGTCGACTTCAAGCTGGAGTTCGGCCGCCTGAACGACGGCACCATCGTGCTGGCCGACGAGATCTCGCCCGACACCTGCCGCTTCTGGGACGCCGAGACCAACGAAAAGCTCGACAAGGACCGTTTCCGCCGCGATCTGGGCGGGGTGGAAGACGCTTACAACGAAATGATGCGCCGCGTGTTCGGCGAATGATCGCTTCCCGCATCCCGGTCGGAACGAAACAATACATCATCAAAAAAGAAGGAGGATCGATTCGGGCAAAAAGGTGAGACGTGCGTTCTCTCTTTCTTGCGCATCCTGAATCGCATGGCGATATGGGCGGTTTTTTCGGCGCAGTTTCCACGGAAGACGTGCTGACCGACGTGTTCTTCGGCACGGATTATCATTCACATTTAGGCACCAAAAGCGCAGGTCTGGCGGCTTATGATCCCGCGCACGGCCTGCAGCGCAAAATCCACAACATCGGCAATTCGCCGTTTCGCACCAAGTTTGACGGCATCCTCAACGAAATGAGGGGCAACGCCGCCATCGGCTGCATCAACGACACCGACCCGCAGCCGCTTTTAGTGCGCTCCAAGCTCGGCCGTTACGCCATTTGCACCATCGGCGTGATCAACAACGCCGAGCAGCTCATCGAGCGCTACATCGAAACGACCTCCGGGCAGATCGGCGCCATGAGCGGCGGCGGGCAGAACGCCACCGAGCTCGTGGCGGCGTTCATCAACCAGAAGCCGACCTTTGCCGAGGGCATCCGCTACGCGCAGACGCTGGTGGACGGCACCGTGAGCGTGCTGATCCTGACCGAGCAGGGCACGGTGATCGCCGCGCGCGATTTCTGGGGCCGTCTGCCGATCCACATCGGCAAAAGCAAAAAGGGCTGGTGCGCCTCGTTTGAGCATTTCGCCTATCAAAAGTTAGGCTACAAAGACAATTACGAATTAAAACCCGCCGAGGTCGTGGAACTGACGGCCACCGGCCGCAAAACGCTTCTGGCCGGTCGGGAGGAAATGCGCATCTGCGCGTTCCTGTGGTCGTATTACGGGTTCCCGACCTCCTGCTACGAGGGCGTGAACGTCGAGATGATGCGCTGCCGCAACGGCGAGATCATGGCGCAGAACGAGATCGACGCCGGCACCCTTCCCACGGCCGACAGCGTCGCCGGCGTGCCCGATTCCGGCACGCCCCACGCCATCGGCTACGCCAACCGCAGCCACATCCCCTTTGCCCGGCCGTTCATCAAATACACCCCCACCTGGCCGCGCAGCTTCATGCCCCCCACGCAGAAGGAACGCAACCGCATTGCCAAAATGAAGCAGATCCCGGTCGACGACCTGATCAAAGGAAAAGAACTGCTGTTTGTGGATGATTCCATCGTGCGCGGCACGCAGTTGAGAGAAACGGTCGAATTCTTATATGAAAGCGGCGCGAAAGCGGTGCACATGCGCTCCGCCTGCCCGCCGATCATGTACGGGTGCAAATACCTCAACTTCTCCCGCGCCACGAGCGACCGCGAGCTGATCACCCGCGCCACGATCCTCGAGCTGGAAGGCGAAGAGGGGCTGGAGCACATCGAAGAATACAGCGACCCCAAAAGCGAACGCGGCCGCAATATGCGGCAGGCCATTTGCCAAAAGCTGCATCTGGCGTCACTGGAATTTCAAACGATCGACGGCCTGATGGCCGCCATCGGGCTGGATCCCGACAGGATCTGCACCTATTGCTGGAACGGAAAGGAATAAGATCATGCACGAAAATTCAAAAAGCGACGTTTACGCGGCCGCCGGGGTGGATATCACCGCCGGTTACCGGTCCGTGGAGTTGATGAAAAAGCACATCGCCCGCACCGTCACGCCCGGCGTTTATTCCGACGTGGGCGGCTTCGGCGGCCTGTTCCTGCCCGACCTCACCGGCATGAAGCAGCCCGTTCTGGTCAGCGGCACCGACGGCGTCGGCACCAAGCTGAAGCTGGCCTTTTTGCTGAACAAGCACGATACGGTCGGCATCGACTGTGTGGCCATGTGCGTGAACGATATCATCTGCTGCGGCGCCAAGCCCCTGTTCTTTCTGGATTACATCGCCTGCGGCAAGAATTACCCCGAGCGCATCGAGCAGATCGTCAGCGGCGTGTGCGAGGGCTGCGTGCAATCCGGCGCGGCGCTCATCGGCGGCGAGACCGCCGAAATGCCCGGCTTTTACCCCGAAGACGAATATGATCTGGCCGGTTACTGCACCGGCATCGTCGACAAGGAAAAGATCATCGACAACAAGACCATGAAGTCCGGCGACGTTGTGCTGGCGCTGCCCTCCTCGGGCGTGCATTCCAACGGCTTTTCGCTGGTGCGCAAGGTGTTCGACGTGGAACACAGCGACGTCACCTCGCCCGTGGACGCGCTGGGCGGCAAAAGCATCGGCGAAACGCTGCTGACCCCGACGCGCATTTACGTCAAGCCCATTCTGGCTCTGCTTGAGCAGGTCGCCGTGAAGGGCATTTCGCACATCACGGGCGGCGGCTTTTACGAAAATATTCCGCGCAGCATCCCCGAGGGGCTGGGCGCGAAGATCGACCGCAGCGCCGTCAAAGTGCTGCCCATCTTTGACCTGATCGCCCAAACCGGTCAGATCGACGAACGCGATATGTTCAACACCTTCAACATGGGCGTGGGCATGAGCGTGGTCGTGGCCCCCGAGGGCGCCGACAGGGCGCTGGCGATCCTCAAAGCCAACGGCGCGGACGCTTACGTTATCGGCGAGATCATGGAAGCAAAGGAGAAGATCACGATATGCTGAAAAATTTTGTGAACAGCATTTGCGCGGGCGTTCTCATTTCCATCGGCGGCAGCGTGTTTCTGGCGTGTGACAACCGCTATTGCGGCGCGGTGCTGTTCAGCGTGGCGCTGCTGTGCATCTGCTACCGCGGCTACTATCTCTTCACCGGCAAGGTCGGCTACCTGCCGGAATCCTGCAAAAAGAACGACGTGCTCGCGCTTTGCGTCGGGCTGATCGGCAACCTTGTCACCACGTTTTTACTGGGCATGCTCATCCGCGCCGCCATGCCGGCGCTGGGCGAAACGGCGGCCGCGCTTTGCACCAAAAAGCTCGACCAGGCGTTCTGGCAAACGCTCGTGCGCGGCATCTTCTGCGGCTTCCTGATGTATCTGGCGGTCAGCATTTTCCGCGACAAAAAAACGCCCATCGGCATTCTCTTCGCCATCCCCGTGTTCATCCTCAGCGGGTTTGAGCACTCCATCGCCGACATGTTTTATTTCGGCGCGTCGGGGCTGTTCGACGCGAAGATCATCCTGTTCATGCTGGCGGTCGTGCTGGGCAATTCCATCGGCGGCGTCGCGCTGCCGCTGATCCAGAAAGCGGGGGGCGCCTATGAGCCGTAAAGCAAACATCGCCGTGCTGGTTTCCGGCGGCGGCACCAACCTGCAGGCGCTCATCGACGCGCAGAAAAAAGGGGTGCTGAAAAGCGGCGAGATCAGGCTGGTCATTGCCAGCAACCCCAACGCCTACGCCCTGCAGCGCGCCGAGCAGAACGGCATCGACCGTTTCGCCGTTTCCAAAAAGGCGTGCGGCTCCCAGCAGGAATTTGAAAAGCAGATCATCGAGCTGCTCGAACGATATCACATCGACTTCATCGTTTTAGCCGGTTTCCTCACCGTGCTCAGCGCCGATTTCACCGCGCGCTACGATCACCGCATCATCAACATCCACCCGTCGCTGATCCCGTCGTTTTGCGGCGACGGCTTTTACGGGCTGCGGGTGCACGAGGCGGCGCTGGCCAAGGGCGTGAAGGTCACGGGCGCGACGGTGCACTACGTCAACGAAATCCCCGACGGCGGCGAGATCATTCTGCAAAAGGCGGTCAATATCCGCCCCGACGATACGCCCGAAACCCTGCAAAAGCGGGTCATGCGGCTGGCGGAATGGAAAATCCTGCCGCAGGCTGCCGAGCTTGTTTCTCAAAAAATCCTCAGCGAACAAAAATAGAAAGGAAGCAAAACGCATGGATATCTACAAAATTCACGACATCGCTCCTCTCATTCAGGATAACGCCTACGTCGGCCGCGGCATCGTCATCGGCAAAAGCGCCGACGGCAACAAGGCTGCCGTTGCCTACTTCATCATGGGCCGCAGCGCCAACAGCCGCAACCGCGTGTTCACCCTGCGCGACGGCGCATTGTTCACCGAGCCGTTTGACGCGAGCAAGGTCGAAGACCCCAGCCTCATCATCTACGCCGCGCTGCGCGAACTTGACAACAAGCTCATCGTCACCAACGGCGACCAGACCGACACGATTTACGACGGGCTGAAAAACGGCGAGAGCTTTTCCGTTTCGCTCACCAAGCGCGAGTTTGAGCCGGACAAGCCCAACTTCACCCCGCGCATCAGCGGCATGCTCACCTTTGCCGACGGTGATTTCACCTACGACATGAGCATCCTCAAGAGCGCCGACGCCGAAGGCACCGCCTGCAACCGCTACACGTTCAGCTACCCGTCGCTGCCGGGTCTCGGCCACTTTATCCACACCTACGTCTGCGACGGCAACCCCATCCCCACCTTCCAGGGCGAGCCGGAGCGCGTCATGATCCCCGACGACATCGACGCGTTCACGAACGCGCTTTGGAACGCGCTGAACGCTGACAACAAGATTTCGCTCTACGTTCGTTATATCGATCTGGCAACCGGCGAAGCGACCGACCGGCTGATCAATAAAAATCAGGAGGCGTAAAGAAATGAAAGAATTTGAACTGAAATACGGCTGCAACCCCAACCAGAAGCCCTCGAAAATCTTCATGGCCGACGGCAGCGATCTGCCCATCGAAATTCTCTGCGGCCGCCCGGGCTACATCAATTTCCTCGACGCGTTCAACTCCTGGCAGCTCGTCAAGGAGCTGAAGGAAGCCCTCGGCCTGCCGGCCGTCACCTCCTTCAAGCACGTCAGCCCCACCTCCGCCGCCATCGGCCTGAAGCTCAGCGACACGCTCAAAAAGGCCTGCTTCGTCGAGGATATCGAAGGCCTTGACGATTCCCCGCTGGCCTGCGCCTATGCCCGCGCGCGCGGCACCGACCGCATGTGCTCCTTCGGCGACTGGGTCGCGCTGAGCGACAAGTGCGACGTGACCACCGCGCTGCTCATCAAGCGCGAAGTGTCCGACGGCGTCATCGCGCCGGATTACGACCCCGAGGCGCTTGAGATTCTGAAATCCAAGCGCAAGGGCAATTACAACATTGTGAAGATCGACCCGGATTATGTTCCGGCCGCGATCGAACGCAAGCAGGTTTACGGCATCACCTTTGAACAGGGCCGCAACAACTTTGAAATCAACCGCGCGCTGCTTTCCGACATCGTCACCGAAAACAAGGACCTGCCCGAAAGCGCGGTGCGCGATCTGATCATCGCGCTCATCACGCTCAAATATACCCAGTCCAATTCCGTGTGCTACGCGGTCGACGGTCAGGCCATCGGCGTGGGCGCGGGGCAGCAGAGCCGCATCCACTGCACCCGTCTGGCGGGCGGCAAGGCCGACACCTGGTTCCTGCGTCAGCATGAAAAGGTGCTCAACCTGCCGTTCAAAGACGACGTTTCCCGCCCGAACCGCGACAACGTCATTGACGGCTACATCAACAAGAACGAAGAAGACGTCTGCGCCGACGGCAACTGGCAGAAGTATTTCACCCGTCAGCCCGAACCGCTCACCGACGAAGAAGCCAAAGCCTTCCTCGCTTCGCGCGAAAACGTCGCGCTCGGCTCCGACGCGTTCTTCCCGTTTGACGACAACATCGAACGCGCTCACCGCAGCGGCGTGAAATACATCGCGGAGCCCGGCGGCTCCATCCGCGACGATCTCGTGATCGAATGCTGCAACAAATACGGCATGACCATGGCGTT
>CAMJHI010000010.1 GCA_946405475.1 uncultured Clostridia bacterium | reverse complement strand
CCGTGTTGTGGTCAAGCCGGCAGAGGTGGAGGAAACCACCAAGAGCGGCATCATTCTTGCCGCTTCCGCGCAGGAAAAGCCCCAGTTTGCTGAGGTCGTCGCGGTTGGCCCCGGCGGCGAAATCGACGGCAACAAGGTTGAAATGTTTGTCAAGGTCGGCGAAAAAGTCATTGTCAGCAAATATGCCGGCACTGAGGTGAAGCTCAATAAGGAAGAGTACACCATCGTTCGCCAGAGCGATATTCTGGCAGTGATCGAATAAGGGAGGAAATGAATCATGGCAAAACAGATTATTTACGGCGAAGACGCCCGCAAGGCGCTGCAGAACGGTATTGACAAGCTTGCCGATACCGTCAAGATCACCCTCGGCCCCAAGGGCCGCAACGTGGTGCTCGACAAAAAATACGGTGCGCCGCTCATCACGAACGACGGCGTGACCATCGCCAAGGAAGTTGAGCTGGAAGACCCCTTTGAAAACATGGGCGCACAGCTCGTCAAGGAAGTCGCCACCAAGACCAACGACGTCGCGGGCGACGGCACCACCACCGCCACCCTGCTGGCGCAGGCGCTGGTGAAGGAAGGCCTCAAGAACGTGGCCGCCGGTGCGAACCCCATGGTCGTGAAGCTCGGCATCAAGCAGGCTGTTGAGGCTGCGACCAACGCGGTCAAGGCCAATTCCAAGCCCGTTTCCAGCTCGGCCGATATCGAAATGGTCGCCACCATTTCTTCCGCCGACCCCGAAATCGGCAAGATCGTGGCCGACGCCATGGAAAAGGTCACGGCTGACGGCGTCATCACCGTGGAAGAAAGCAAGACCGCGCTGACCGATTCCGACATCGTTGAAGGCATGCAGTTTGACCGCGGCTATATTTCGCCCTACATGGTCACCGACACCGACAAGATGGAAGCCGTCATCGACGACGCTTACATCCTGATCACCGATAAAAAGATCTCCAACATTCAGGAGATCCTGCCGCTGCTTGAGCAGATCCTCAACGCGGGCAAAAAGCTCGTGATCGTTGCCGAGGATATCGAAGGCGAAGCTCTTTCCACCATTCTTGTCAACAAGCTGCGCGGCACCTTCACCTGCGTGGGCGTCAAAGCGCCCGGCTTCGGTGATCGCCGCAAAGAGATGCTCCGCGACATCGCCATCCTGACCGGCGGCGAAGTCATCACCGAGGAACTCGGTCTGGAACTGAAGGATACTCAGATCACCCAGCTCGGCCGTGCCCGTCAGGTGAAGATCTCCAAAGAAAACACCATCATCGTCGACGGTGCCGGCGATAAGGAAGAAATCAAGTCCCGCGTGGCTCAGATCCGCGCTCAGATCGCTTCTACGACCTCCGATTTCGACCGTGAGAAGCTGCAGGAGCGTCTGGCTAAGCTTGCCGGCGGTGTGGCCGTTATTCGTGTCGGCGCTGCAACGGAAACCGAAATGAAGGAAAAGAAGCTCCGCATCGAAGACGCGCTGGCCGCTACCAAGGCTGCCGTGGAAGAGGGCTGTGTCGCCGGCGGCGGCGTGGCGCTCATCAACGCCATCCCCGAGGTGGAAAAGCTGCTTGAATGCGACGACGCTGATATCAAGACCGGCGTCAGGATCGTCCTCAAGGCTCTCGAAGCGCCGGTTCGCCAGATCGCGGCGAACGCCGGGCTGGAAGGCTCCGTGATCGTCAACGATATCCGCACCAGCGGCAAGGTCGGCTACGGCTATGATTTTGCGAAGGACGCTTATGTGGATATGGCGGCTGCCGGTATCCTTGATCCCACCAAGGTTACCCGTTCCGCGCTACAGAACGCCGCTTCCGTGGCCTCGATGGTGCTCACCACCGAATCGCTTGTCACCGACAAGCCCGACCCGCAGGCAGACGCCGCGCAGGCCGCCGCAATGGCAGCCGCGCAGGGCGGCGGCATGTATTGATCCGCTCATAACCTGAACTAATAAAAGAGGCACCGGCTGACCGCTTGGTTGGCCGGTGCCTTTTATGCTTCAGGCTGAGAGGGCAGGGGCGGGAAACAGCCCGCCGGTTTTCAGCAAAACGACAAAAAGGAAGCGCCCGTCGCTGTTAATGCGGCGGGCGCTTGTTAACTTATCTGGGGGGTTATTGAGCGGCAGCAGCGGTCGTGGTGGCAGTGGCGCTTGCGTAATAGGCGGCTTTCAGTTCATCGTAAATCTTGGTGTTCAGCTTTTTGAGCGTGGCGTTCTTGTCACCGTTGGCTACGGCGTAGCGGCCGGATTCATACGCCTTATCCAGCGTTTCGGTCACTTCGGTGTCCGCCAGCTTGTCAGCGATGGTCACTTTCCACAGGGGCTTGTTGTAAGCCTTTTCAAAATACATCACGTGGTAACCGTATTCGGTTTCGACAATGCCGAGGTCGCCTTCCTTGCGGCTGGGATCCAGCGCCCATTCCTCAAAGCTCTTCACATACTGGCCCTTGCCAACGTGCTGATAAAGGCCGCCGTTCTGGTTGGAACCGGTGTCAGCGCTTTCTTCCGCGCAGATATCAAGGAAGGTGGCAAGCTGATCCTTGCTCTCCTGAATCTTCTTCAGCGCAGCCTCTGCGGAGGCTTTCTTTTCAGCTTTATCCTTCGCGGCGTCTTCCGCCTGCTCATCGAACTGATAGAGAATGTGGCGAACGTCGACCACGTTGGTTTCGTCTTTGTACTGGGGCTTGACCATCATCAGCAGGTAGTAGGTGCCGTTTTCGTCGATCAGCTTTTTGGCGCCGGCCTTGGTGGTGTCGGCAAACAGCCAGTTGACAGCGCTTTCGGGCAGACCGCCGAGGGTATCCTTGCGCGCATAAGAGGTGAGGGTGGCGGCGTCTTCTTTGAAGTCGGTGCCTTCCTTCTGCGTGTCGGTGGCATACTGGGCGGCCAGCGCTTTGAACGAGGCTTCGTCCGTGATCTTGCCGAACATCTCATTGGCTTTTTTCTTGGCGTCTTCCGCTGCCTTGGTCTGAGCGGCCTGCGTCTGTTCCGCGGTGGCGTTTTCATCGGCGGCGGGCGTTTCCGGAGCGATCGTGAAAACGCGGAAGTCTACGCTGTTGTAAGCGGCGGGATCTTTTTTGTATTCCGCTTCCAGCTTATCTTCGGCATAGCCGTTGCCGGTTTTTTCCAGCAGTTCTTCATAGTAGGAGTTGGCGAGCGTTTCACGGTCGATGATCTTTTTGAACAGCGCTTCGCTCATGCCTCTGCCGTAGTTGGCGCGCAGGTATTTGCCCAAAGAAACGACCTGGCCGTTGTTCTGCTCGGCGTTGTCCTTGATGTTCTGGCGAAGGCTGGCCAGCATTTCCTTGGCTTCGTTGGCTTCCGCCTCGCTGATCTTATAATTGGCGTCCTTGGCCATATCGGCCAGCACGATGGAGCGGCGCATGTTGGTCAGTGCCATATGCTCCAGATACTGCTTCCACGTCGGGGTGGTTCCGTCTTCCAGCTTGAAATCGTCGCCGACGTATTCCTGCTCCTCCGGCAGCTTGCTCGGGTCAAAGCCGGTGTACATGGCGCCGTAGCCCTGACCGTAATACTGGTCATACTGCTGCGACATATTGTAGTAATAAAAATGAGAGGATTTGTAGTAATACTCGTATTCGGTAGCGGAATAACCCTTGCCGTCAACGGTTTTGATGGTTTTCAGGCGATCAAAAACACCGAGGTTAATGCAGGCGACAATGGCGATTGCCAACGCAGCGGCAACGCAGATGCACAGGGTGACGATGTTTTTGGTTTTCTGGTTCACACCGGAACCGTTGGTGTTCAGGCGGTGAGACTTTTTGCTGTTTTGCTTGGCGCTTTTGGCTAATCTTGCCTTGCGCTCTTCTCTGTAGTCCTGCGCCGTTTTCTGGGTAGCCATTCGATCAATCCTTTTCGATTATGATAGTATTGTAGCCGAAACTAACACGCCTATTATATACTACTTTACCATAAGATACAAGCCAAAAGTGAAATTTTTTGCTTTTTCGGTCAAAAAACAAAATCCGGCCGTGCGTTCACACAGCCGGATCGGGGTTCGGTTTTTGGATTTTATTTGTCTTTGACGGATTCGCTCACCGCTTTGGCCAGACCGGCAATGCCCTGAATTTCGGAGGGAATGATGATCTTGGTGGCCTGCCCGTCTGCCGCCTTTTCAAAGGCGTCAAGGCTGCGGATGGTGAGGAAACCGTCGCTGGGCTTGGCTTCGTTGATGAGCTGGATGGCCTTGGCGCGGGCTTCTTCCACCTTCAGGATGGCCTCGGCCTCACCTTCGGATTCACGGATCTTGGATTCCTTCACGGCTTCGGCGTGCAGAATGGCGGATTGTTTTTCGGCTTCGGCGGCGAGGATCTTGGAGCGCTTCTGACCTTCGGCGACGAGCACCTGGCTCTCTTTTTCACCTTCGGCGCGCAGGATCGCTTCACGGCGCTGACGCTCGGCCTTCATCTGCTTCTCCATCGCGTCCTGGATCTCTTTGGGCGGCAGGATGTTTTTCAGCTCCACGCGGTTGACCTTGATGCCCCAGGCGTCGGTCGCTTCGTCGAGGATGCCGCGGATCTTGGCGTTGATGGTGTCGCGCGAGGTGAGCGTGTGGTCAAGCTCAAGCTCGCCGATGATATTACGCAGCGTGGTGGCGGACAGGTTTTCGATGGCGGACAGCGGACGCTCCACACCGTAGGTATACAGCTTCGGATCGGTGATCTGGTAGAACACGACCGTGTCGATCTGCATGGTGACGTTATCCTTGGTGATCACGGGCTGCGGGGGGAAATCCACGACCTGCTCCTTGAGCGAAACCATCTTGGAGATGCGGTCGATGAACGGAATTTTGACGTGCAGACCGGTCTGCCAGGTTTCTTTGTAGGTGCCCAGGCGTTCCAGAACATAGGCTTTGGACTGGGGAACGATTTTGATGTTGGCAACGACCAGAATGACGATCAGTACGGGGATGGCAATCAGGAACGGCATAACAGAATCCTCCTTTAATTAATTATGACTCTTGGGTTTTCTTTTCAACAATCAACTTGGCTCCGTCAATGCGTTTGACGGTGACGGTCTCGTTTTCTTCAAACGTCACGGCTTCGTCGTCGCTGCGCGCCGTCCACACCGTGCCCTTCACGCGCACCTCGCCGCTGGCCTGCAGGTTGTCGATGCGCTTGGTGACGACGCCGGTCTGACCGATGAAACGATCCGCATTGGTGGGGGAGAATTTTCTTGCGGTCATCTTCTTTACCAGCGGTCTCGTCAGAACCAGGGCCAGAACCGAAACGAGGGCAAACAGGGCGATCTGCAGCCAGACAGGGGCATGGAAAAGCGCCGCGATCAAGCCTGCCAGTGCTCCAACGGCAAACCAAATTGTGACGAGCTGAACGGTCGCCGCCTCTAAAACGATGAAACCGACGAGAACGGCCAACCAAATCCAGACTTGGATCATGACGATCACCTCCTTCGCTTCTCATCCTATCATAAGGGGCGGCGGAGTGCAAGCAATTTTTTGAGAAAATTCGCCTATGATGTGCCGGGAGCTTGTCCGACTACCACTCCTTGTGGTTTTTAGGGCGATTGATACAGGGAGTGGTAGAGAGAAAATTGTAAAAGAATCGTGAACACACACGAAAAATCACCGCTAAAACAGAGTCTGGACCGAGAACGAAACGTGGCTTTTCAATTCCTCCAGCCGCACGATGGCTTCCGCCAGAGCTTCGCGGTATTCCTCCCGCTCCAGATAGGGCAGCACCCGCACGGCGCTGTTCAGGTTTTCAAAGTGATCGTGCCCCAACAGCACCGCAAACGCCGCCTGCCGCTTCTCCCACGCCGCCACCAGCTCGTCTGTGCGCGTGTCATCCTGAAACGCCTGCTCGGCCAGCGCGATCAGTTCGTTCGTCTGCCGCCGCAGCAGCAGGGAAGTGCCGACGGCGCTGATCAGCACAACAAGCAGCAAAACGGCTGCCGCAATGGTTCGGTTCATGGTCAGTCTCCTTTTTTCATCAGATTCCCGAAGCCGTTCGCTCCGTAGGTGAGCAGCATGACCTGTTCGGGTTTCAGCCCGTTCTGTTTCAAATAGTCTGACAGCTCGGTTCGGCTCAGTCCGATATCCGCCGCCGTTTTTTTCAGCACGACGCCGTCGCAGATGATCAGATGCTCCAGCACGCCCTCTTTCAGTGGAATGGGCGCCTGTCCCTGACACAGCGGCTGGCTCTCATCCTTGAGCAGCACGCTGATCGTGCCGTTGGTTTCCACAATGGCGTACTTGACCTGTTCCAATTCAAAAACGTCCTTTTGCCGCAGCGCCGAAAGCAGATCCTGCGCCGTCATGCGCAATTCCTTCATCTTTTTGAAATCCGGCTTGCCGTCGCGCACCACAATGGCGGGGTGCCCTTCAAACACTTCCCGGCAGCGGGCGTTGTGCAGTGTGAGGACCGACGTAAAAATGGACAGGCTCACCAGCAGCAGAACGGATACGATGGAGGAGATGAGCGGAATATCCGGATCCTGCAGCGGCATGGCGGCGACCTCCGACAGCAGGATCGTCACCACCAGCTCCGTTGGCTGCAGCTCGCCGATCTGCCGCTTGCCCATGAGCCGCATGGCGAGAATGACCGCCGCATATAAAATGACGGTGCGGCACAGTGTCGTAATCAACAAAACACCCCGTTTCTCAATTGTTCTTGACCGGATCGGTCTCAAATGGTATTATGGTCAAAGAAAATGATATTATCGGGGGAACGCATGAAAAAGGTTTGGCTCGGTTTTGATATCGGCGGCACCAAGTGCGCCGCGGTGCTCGGTGAAAGCGAGGGCGGCGGTCAGTGCCGCATCACGGATAAGCTCCGGTTTGAAACAAAGCCGGAACGCGGCTGGCGGGCGGTGACGCAAGAGCTTTTCACTGTCGCTGAAACGCTGCTGGCGCAAAACGGCTTGAGCTGTCGGGACGTCGCGGGCTGCGGGATCAGCTGCGGCGGGCCGCTCGACAGCAAAACGGGCGTGATCCTTTCGCCGCCGAATCTGCCCGATTGGGATCATGTGCCGCTGACGGCTCTCACGCAGGAGCGGCTCGGGATCCCGACGCGGCTTCAAAACGACGCGAACGCCTGCGCTCTGGCCGAATGGCGCTTCGGCGCGGGGCAGGGGAGCGACAACATGGTGTTCCTCACCTTCGGCACGGGCATGGGCGCGGGGCTGATCCTCAACGGCCGCCTTTACACCGGCGCCAACGACTATGCCGGTGAGGTCGGGCACGTCCGCTTATGTGAGGACGGACCCGTCGGCTACGGCAAAGCAGGGTCGTTTGAAGGCTTTTGCAGCGGCGGCGGCATTGCCAGGCTTTCTAAACAAATTGTATTATCTCAATTGCAAAAGGGGATCAGACCGGCCTTTTGCCCAAGCGAAGCGGAAGTGGAAACCATCACGGCAAAGTCGGTGGCGATCGCCGCCGAGCAGGGGGACGAAACCGCTGTTCAAATCTATGACCTGTGCGGCGAATACCTCGGCCGCGGGCTGGCGGTCCTGATCGATATCCTCAACCCGGACGTCATCGTCATCGGCAGCATCTACGCCCGCTCATCGGCGCTGCTGCGCGAAAAAATGAACGAGGCCATCCGCCGTGAGGCGCTGCCCGGCGCGGCGCTGGTTTGCCGCATCGTGCCCGCGGCGCTGGGCGAGAGCATCGGCGATTACGCGGCGCTCGGCGTGGCGATGACGGCGGAATAACGAAAGGAACGTGACAAAAAATGGCGACATCAACCGAGATTTTTGAACGCCTGTTCGAGCATTATCCGGCGCTGAACGTCTGCCGCAAAGAAATATACAGTGCGTTTATTTCTCTGCGCGAATGTTACCGCGGCGGCGGCAAGGTACTGGTATGCGGCAACGGCGGCAGCGCCGCGGACGCCGACCATATCGTGGGCGAACTGATGAAGGGCTTTTTGCTGCGCCGCCCGGTCGGGGGCACGGCGTTCAACCACGACCGCGACATTCTGTCCCACCTGCAGGGCGGTCTGCCGGCTATTTCGCTCAACGCGCACGCCGCGCTGCTTTCGGCGTTCGCCAACGATGAAGAGTTCGATTACGCCTACGCGCAGCAGGCCTACGCTTACGGCTGCCCGGGCGACGTGCTTATCGCCCTGAGTACCTCCGGCCATTCGCCCAGCGTCGTCAACGCCGTGCGCGCCGCGGGCGCGAAGCAGCTGCTCAGCGTCGGCATCACGGGCGAAGCACACAGCCCGCTGTCCGACAAATGCACCGTCTGCATCCGCCTGCCCG
This sequence comes from uncultured Clostridia bacterium, assembly GCA_946405475.1. Lineage (GTDB taxonomy): Bacteria > Bacillota > Clostridia > Oscillospirales > Acutalibacteraceae > UBA8612. The sequence goes on along the minus strand of CAMJHI010000010.1, from coordinate 11,060 downwards.
CGCGGGAAACCTACCGCGTGCAGGAGCTGACGCTGCCGGTCTATCACGCCCTGTGCGCCATGCTCGAGGCGGAATTTTTCAGCGAATAAGCGTTTGGTATAACCGCGGCCCTCCCGTCATATTCATGGAGTGACGGGAGGGTTTTTATGAGAGATCCGGTTGAAGAACGGGCGCTTGAGCTCGGTCGATTCATCGCAGCGAACAACGCCACCGTGCGCGCGGCGGCGAAGCAGTACGGCGTGAGCAAATCCACGGTGCACACCGACGTGTCCCGCAGACTTGCCTTTTTTGATCCGCTGCTGCACGAGCGGGTGTGCGCCGTGCTTGCGCAGAACAAGGCGCAGCGCCATATCCGCGGGGGTCAGGCGACGCGCCGCAAGTACCGCGCCGAGGAAACGAACAAATAAAATGAATTTTTCTGCGCAATATCTTGAAGTTTGCGGAAATAGTCTATATAATAACGTACAGTGGTATGTTTTGCCATGATAAGGACGTGATTCACATGACTTCCAAATATTCGGTTTCCCTGGCCAGAATCATCAAGGAGCATTCCTTCCGCGTGCTTTACGCGCCCTGCGACCCGCAGGAGATCTACGTTTCCATGCAGGAGGTCAACCGCCCCGGTCTGATCCTGTCCGGCTATCATGATTATTTCGATTCCGGCCGCATCCAGTTTCTGGGGCTGGCGGAAATCAACTATATCAACAGCCTTTCCCCCGAAGAAAAGCAGCAGCGGCTCGACAATTACCTGTCCCGCCGTCCGGTGGCGTGCATCATCACGCGCAGCCTCGACTGCCCCGAGGGTTTTCTTGAACTGGCGCAGCAATACCGGGTGCCGGTGCTCACCACAGGGGATTCCACCTCGGCGTGCATGTCCGCCATCATTTCCTTCCTCGGGGTCGAGCTGGCGCCGCGCATCACGCGCCACGGCGTGCTCGTTGAGGTCTACGGCGAGGGCGTGCTGATTTTAGGCGACAGCGGCGTGGGCAAAAGCGAAACCGCGCTCGAGCTCATCAAGCGCGGCCATCGACTGATCGCGGATGACGCGGTGGAGATCCGCAAGGTTTCCTCCCGCACCCTCGTCGGCTCCGCGCCCGACAACATCCGCCACTTCATCGAGGTGCGCGGCGTGGGTATCATCAACGCCCGCCGCATTTTCGGCATGGGCGCGGTCAAGCTCACCGAAAAGATCGACATGGTGGTCGAGCTGGAGCAGTGGGATAAAGAAAAGGTCTACGACCGTCTGGGGCTGGAAAAGAATTACACCTCCATTCTCGGCATCGAGGTGCCCATGACGGTGGTGCCGGTCAAGCCCGGCCGCAACCTTTCCATCATCATCGAGGCCGCCGCCATGAACAACCGGCAGGAAAAGCTGGGCTATAACGCGGCGCGTGAATTGCTGCACAGCCTGGGCATGGATGACGACATTGCCCCAAAACAGGAAGAGATCGAGGTCTGGCATAACTTCTGATCGTGAAACCATGATTCAAATAATATATTCAAAAACGGAGGATATGAAAAATGTACAGAGTAGGCGTAGATCTGGGCGGCACGAACATTGCCGTCGGCGTTGTGGATGACGATTTCAATATTGTCGGCAGAGGCAAGCTCAAAACCAACCTGCCCCGCCCGGCGCAGGCGATTTTCGACGATATCGCCGCCGCGGTCCGCATGGCGGTGGCGGATGCCGGCATCACCATGGATCAGGTCGCTTCCATCGGCATCGGCACGCCCGGTTCCGTCAACAAGGCCACCGGCATGATCGACTTTGCCAACAACCTTGATTTCAACCACGTTCCCGCCAAGGAAATGCTGGTCAAAAGCCTCGGCTGCGAAAATGTTTATATTGATAACGACGCCAACTGCGCCGCTCTGGGCGAGGCGCTCGCCGGCGCGGGCAAGGGGCGCGACAGCTTCGTGGCCATTACGCTGGGCACGGGCGTGGGCAGCGGCATCGTCATTGACGGCAAGCTCGTCAACGGCGTCAACTATGCCGCGGGCGAAATGGGCCACATGGTCATCGTGGTCGACGGCGAGCAGTGCAACTGCGGCCGCCGCGGCTGCTGGGAACGTTACGCTTCCGCCACGGCGCTCATCGCCCAGACCAAGGACGCCATGGTGCAGAATCAGGACAGCCTGATGTGGAAGCTCGTTGACGACAACATCGACCGCGTCAACGGCAGAACGGCGTTCGACGCCATGCGTCAGGGCGACGAAACCGGCAAAAAGGTCGTCGCGCGCTACATCTACTACGTTTCGGTCGGCATCATCAACATCATCAACGCCCTCCAGCCCGAGGTCATCTGCATCAGCGGCGGCATCAGCCACGAAAAAGACACGCTGCTGCAGCCCATCCGCACCCACATCAAGCGCGAGCGCTACAGCATCTATTCCGAAAAGCAGACCGAGATCTGCTGCGCGGTGCTCGGCAACGACGCCGGTATCATCGGCGCGGCGCTGCTGGATAAATAAGCCGACAATCGCCCATAATCAACTGTGCGCAGTCGTGCGGCAGAGTCTGCCGCACGGCTGTATGCTGATTTTTAGAAGAGGAAAAGTGCATGAATATTGCTGAAGCATTGAAAATAACCGGCTGCGCGGTCAAAGAGAAGGCGCCGATGAAGGATTATACGACCTTCCGCGTGGGCGGCTGCGCCGACGTGCTGGTGCTGCCCGAAACCGAGGAGCAGCTTGTCGCCGCCTACCGCCTTTGCGTGGAGCAGGGGATCGAGCCGTTCATCATGGGCAACGGCTCGAATCTGCTCGTGTCCGACGAAGGGCTCGGCGGCGTGGTGCTGCGCGTCGGCCCGAATTATTCCCACATCGAAATGCCGGATGAAACCACGCTCGTCTGTACCGCCGGAACCAAGCTGTCCGATCTGTGCCTGTTCGCGCTGGAGCATTCGCTCACGGGGCTTGAATTTGCCTACGGCATCCCCGGCAGCGCGGGCGGCGCGGCGTTCATGAACGGCGGCGCGTACGGCGGCGAAATGAAGGACGTGCTGCTCTGGTGCCGTCACCTCGATAAGCAGGGGCGGATCGGCACGTTTTCGGGCGACGAGCTTCAGCTTTCCTACCGCCACAGCGTTTATGCCGAAACCGGTTATCTCATCACCGCGCTGGCGGTGCGGCTCCAACCGGGCGACAAAGAGGCGATCCACCGGAAAATGCGCGAACTGCTGCAGCGCCGGGTCGATAAACAGCCGCTCGATCTGCCGAGCGCGGGCAGCTATTTCAAGCGCCCCACCGGCCATTTTGCCGGTGCGCTCATCGAGCAGTGCGGGCTCAAGGGCTTTCGCGTGGGCGGCGCCGAGGTCAGCGAAAAGCACGCCGGGTTCATCGTCAACCGCGGCGGCGCGACCGCGGCCGATATTTTACAATTGGAAGATTCCGTCCGGCAGACGGTGCTGGAGCAAACCGGCGTTCGTCTGGAACGTGAGGTTCAGTTTATCGGACGAGAATAACGGAGAAAGAACATGTCGTTTACCACCACTGTCAAGGATGAGCTCTGCGCCGTGTCCGCCGCGGAGCAAAAGCCGTGCTGCCGCCATGCCGCGGCCTACGGGCTGCTGCTGTTCGGCCGGTCGTTCCAGCCGGGGTCGATGTCGATCCTGACTGAGCACGAGGGCACCGCCCGGCTCTACGCCGAAGCCGTCGGGGAGATCGTCGGTCAGACGCCGCCCGTGCATGAATCGGAGGCGGGCAAGTTTGCCGTCAGCGTGTCCGATGCGGCCGATCGAAAAAAAGTGCTGGCGCATTACGGCATTGCGGAAAACGCCGTGTCGCAGCGCATCAACCGCGCCAATCTGGCGGAGGATTGCTGCCCCGTCAGCTTTCTGCGCGGCGTGTTTCTGGCCTGCGCGGCGATGACCGCGCCCGAAAAAAGCTATCAGCTTGAATTCGTCACGCCCTATCTGCATCTGGGCGACGATCTGCTCAACCTGCTGCGCGATCTCGACGTGCTGCCCAAAATGACCGGGCGGCGCGCGAAATACGTCGTTTATCTGCGCAGCAGCGAAGCCATTGAAGACGTGCTCATGACCCTCGGTGCGCAGAAGAGCGCGCTGGATATCATGCAGGTCAAGATCGAAAAGGATATCCGCAACCGGGCGAACCGCCACGTCAACTTTGAAACCGCCAACATCGACCGTGCCGTGGCGGCGGCCATGGCGCAGGTGGAAGCCATCCGCAAGCTCCGGCGCGAAAACCGCTTTGACGCGCTGCCGGAGGAACTGCGGGAGCTGGCCGCCCTGCGCGAGCAATACCCCGAAAGCAGCCTGCGCGAATTGGGCAATATGCTTTCGGTCAGCCTGAGCCGCTCCGGCGTATGCCACCGGCTGAATAAAATCATGGAATTTGCCAACAACGATTGATCAAAACCAACAGGAACGGAGGTCGGCGCATGGGCTTCACCCATCTGCATCTGCACAGTGAATACAGCCTGCTTGACGGCGCGTGCCGCATCAAGCCGCTGGTGGCTGCCGCCAAGGCGCTGGGGCAGTCGAGTCTGGCCGTGACCGACCACGGCGCCATGTTCGGAATCATCGAATTTTATAAAGAAGCCAAGGCGCAGGGCCTTCAGCCCATCATCGGGTGCGAGGTCTACGTCGCGGCGCGGTCGCGGTTCGACAAGGTGCACGGCGTCGATAATGAGCGCTATCATCTGGTGCTGCTGGCCGAAAACGAGCAGGGCTACCGCAACCTTATCAAGATCGTGTCCGACGCGTGGACGCAGGGGTTTTATTCCAAGCCCCGCGTCGATAAAGAGCTGCTGGCGGCACACCATGAGGGCATCATCGCGCTGTCCGCCTGTCTGGCGGGCGAGATCCCGCGCGCGCTCACGGCGGGCGATTACGACGCCGCCAAACGCCTTGCCCTGCAGTATCAGGACATTTTCGGCAAGGGCAATTTTTTTATCGAGCTGCAAAACCACGGCGTGGGGGATGAATTGCGCATCCTCCCGCTGCTCAAGCGCCTGTCGAGGGATACGGGCATCGAACTCGTCGTCACGAACGACACGCATTACATCCACAAAGAAGACGCCAAAATCCAGGAGATCCTGCTGTGCATCCAGACCAACCACGTGCTGGGCGAGGAAACGGGGCTGGCGTTCGAGGGCGAAGAATACTACCTCAAAAGCGAAGAAGAAATGCGCGCGCTGTTTGCCGACGTGCCCGAGGCCGTCGACAACACGCAGAAGATCGCCGAGCGCTGCCGGGTCGAGATCGAATTCGGCAACACCAAGCTGCCCAATTTCGACGTGCCCGACGGGCAGGATCATTTTGAATATTTTGCCGGTCTGTGCCGGGCCGGTTTAACTAACCGCTACGGCGAGGACGCTCCGGCGGCCTACCGGGAGCGGCTCGAATACGAGCTTGACGTCATCCGCCGCATGGGCTACACCGATTATTATCTGATCGTGCATGATTTTGTCGATTACGCCAAGCGCAGCGGCATCCCCGTCGGCCCCGGCCGAGGCTCCGGCGCGGGCAGCATCGCCGCCTACTGCATCGGTATCACGGGCATCGACCCCATGAAATACGACCTGCTGTTCGAGCGTTTCCTCAACCCCGAGCGGGTGAGCATGCCCGATTTCGACATTGATTTCTGCTATGAACGCCGGCATGAGGTCATCGATTACGTCATCGCCAAATACGGCGCGGATCACGTGTCGCAGATCGTCACCTTCGGCACGCTCGCGGCCAAGGCCGCCGTGCGCGACGTGGGGCGCGTGATGGGTCTGCCCTACGCCACGGTGGACGCGGTGGCCAAGCTGATCCCGTTTGAACTGAACATCACGCTTGAAAAGGCGCTGCACCGTTCGCCCGATCTTGTGGCGCGCTACAACGCCGACGCGACGGTGCACGAGCTGATCGACAACGCCATGAAGATCGAGGGCATGCCGCGTCACGCCTCCAAGCACGCGGCGGGCGTGGTGATCACGCGCGACCCGGTCAAGGAATACGTGCCGCTGGCGCTGAGCGACGATTTTGTCGTGGCGCAGTACACCATGACGGCGCTGGAAGAACTGGGCCTGCTCAAAATGGACTTTCTGGGGCTCAAGACCCTCACCGTCATCGACGACGCGCAAAAGGCGGTGCGCGAGACCGACCCCGCTTTCGATATCGAAACGATCCCGCTCGACGATGAGGCGACCTACCGGCAGTTTGCCGCCGGGCAGACCTACGGCATTTTCCAGTTTGAATCCGCGGGCATGCGCAGCGTGCTCATGCGATTGAAGCCGCAGGTGCTCGAGGATCTGATCGCCGTCATTTCCCTGTACCGGCCGGGGCCGATGGATTCCATCGACACCTACATAGAAAACCGCCGACACCCCGAAAAAACCACCTACAAAACCGAAAAGCTGCGCGATATCCTGTCCGTCACCCACGGGTGCCTGATCTATCAGGAGCAGGTCATGCAGGTGTTCCGCGAGCTGGCGGGTTACTCTTACGGCCGGGCGGACGTTGTGCGCCGCGCCATGTCCAAAAAGAAACACAGCGTCATGGAGCAGGAGCGAAAGACCTTCATTGAAGGCGCGCAGGAGCGGGGGATCGACCCCGCCGCGGCCAACAGCATTTTTGACGATATGTCGTCGTTCGCGTCCTACGCCTTCAACAAATCCCACGCCGCGGCCTATTCGCTCGTGGCCTATCGCACGGCCTACCTCAAATGCCATTATCCGTGTGAATTCATGGCGGCGCTGCTGACAAGTGTGCTCGATCAGACCGCCAAGGTCTGCGGTTATATCGGCGAATGCGAGCGGCTGGGCATCCGGGTGGAAAAACCCGACGTCAACACTTCCTTTGCCGGGTTTACCGCTAAAAACGGAAAGATCCTGTTCGGTCTGCTGGCCATCAAAAACCTCGGCCGCACGCTGATCAAAACCATCGTGGACGAGCGCGAGGAAAACGGCGCTTACACCTCGTTTTATTCGTTCTGCAAGCGCATTTACGGCAGCGGCTTCAACCGCCGCGCCGTTGAGAGCCTGATCTATGCCGGCGCGCTTGACGGCTTTTCGCTCAACCGCCGCCAGATGCTGGCCATGCTGCCGGGCGTCATCGAAGCGCTCGACGCCGAGCGCAGCAGCAGTCTGGGCGGGCAGATGAACTTTTTCAGCCTTTTGGGCGAGGAGGAGCAGCGGGAACCGACCCCGCCGGACGTGGACGAGCTGCCGCAGGAGGAACGGCTCCTGCGCGAAAAAGAGGTGGTCGGCTTTTACGTCAGCGGTCACCCCATGGCGCAGTATGCCTCTCTGGCGCAGAAGCTCGGCTGCACAAAGCTGTTCGATCTGACCGACTCGTCGTCCTTATCCGACAACGACACGGTCCGGGTGCTGGGCATCATCACCGGCATCAAAAAGAAAATGACCAAAAAGAACGAAGAAATGGCGTTCCTGACGGTGGAGGATATGACGGGCAGCGCCGAGGTGCTGTTGTTCCCGCGCACCGTGGCGGAAAACCGCGCGCTGCTGCAGCCGTCGGGCATTGTGTATATCACCGGCCGGCTGAGCCTGCGGGAGGATCGTGACCCGACCCTTGTGTGCGAGCAGATCGCGCCGTGCCCGAACGAGGCGGACGAAGCCCCGGCGCCGCATCAGAAAAAACCGGCGCGCGGGCTTTTCCTGCGGGTGGAAAGCGAAGGCTGCGCGGCACAGATAAAGGCGGAAAACCTGCTGGCCATTTTCGACGGCCGCACCCCCGTGCGCTTCTATTACCGCGATACGCAAACCTACAAAGCGCGCGGCGCGGGCGTCGACCTCAATGAGCCGCTGCTGGGCGAATTGCGGCGAGTGCTCGGCGCAGAAAATGTTGTCGTGCAGTAAAATAAAGGAAAACGCTTGACAGATTTCGACAATCGTCGTATAGTAATTTTTACTGGATATACAAGTTTTACCGGATTGGGGAGAAGTAATTATGAAAAAAATCGGTGTTTTGACCAGCGGCGGCGACGCTCCCGGCATGAACGCGGCCGTTCGCGCCGTGGTGCGCACAGCGCTCTTTTTGAAGATGGACGTCGTCGGTGTTCGTTACGGCTACAAGGGTCTGCTTGAAAACGATTATCAGGAAATGACCATGCGCAACGTCTGCGATATCATCCACCGCGGCGGCACCAAGATCTATTCCGCGCGCTGCCCCGAATTCCGTGAGATCGAAAACGTGCGCAAGGCGGTTCAGAACGCCAAGGCGCACGGCATCGACGGGCTGGTCGTCATCGGCGGCGACGGTTCGTTCCGCGGCGCCCGCGACCTGTCCAACGAAGGGCTGCCCACCATCGCCATGCCCGGCACGATCGACAACGACATCGTCTGCACCGATTACACCATCGGCTTCGACACCTGCCTGAACACCATTCAGGAACTCGTCGACCGCCTGCGCGACACCATCGAAAGCCACAGCCGCTGCTCGGTGGTCGAGGTCATGGGCGCGCGCGCCGGTTACCTCACGCTCAACGCGGGCATCGCCGTGGGCGCGACCGCTATTCTGATCCCGGAGATCTCCTATGACATCGAAAACGACGTCATCAGCAAGATCCGCCGCACGCAGGAAAACGGCAAGCACCACTTCATCGTCATGATGGCCGAGGGCATCCGCTTCCGCGACGGCATCACCGTTGATCAGCTTGCCAAGCGCATTCAGGAAGAAACCGGCGTCGAGACCCGCGCCACCGTGCTCGGTCACATGCAGCGCGGCGGTTCGCCCTCCGTGCGCGACCGCGTCAAGGCCAGCCAGATGGGCAACAAGGCCGTGCATCTGCTTTTTGAGGGCTCCAAAAACCGCGTGGTCGTTTCCCGCGGCGAAGAGATCCTCGATTACGACATCACCGAGGCGCTGGAAATGACCAAGACCATCGACATGGATCTTTACAACTGCGCCATGGAGATCTCTCTTTAATCACGACTTAAAGCCGGACAGACTGAGCTTTCAGTCTGTCTTTCTTTTTGAAAAAGGAAGGGTCGATCAAATGAAAGACCAAACGGAACGCGTCACGCATTACGAAACGATCTTTGACGAGCTTTCGGCCGCCCTGCGGCGGGTCGACGAGGCGGTGGAAGCGCTGCAAACGCTGCGTCCGCTCGTCGGGGCGCTCGACGCCTATTACACCGGCGAAGCCTGGAAAGCGGATTTTGCCGCCGATGAAGCGGGGCTGCTGCCCCCGACGCTCAAACGCGGCGTGTTGTCGGAAGACGGGGTCAACGATCTGCTCGACGGCATCCGGGCCGTTTACGACTTCGCCGAACGGTGAAAAAAGCCGGGTCGCCCCGGCCGTTTTTATTCGTTTTTTCTTGCCTTTTTGGCGGGCATATAGTACAATAACCGTGATTGGCGGTGTATTTTTTGTATCAGGAAGAATTTGTTCAATTAAGAAAAAAAGCGATCGAACAGCAGTTCGGCCGCATGAATGACCGGCAGCGCACGGCGATCTTTCAGACCGACGGCCCCGTGCTGGTTTTAGCGGGCGCGGGCAGCGGCAAAACGACCGTTCTGGTCAACCGCATCGCCAACCTCATCAAGTTTGGCTCGGCCTATCAGTCCGACACGGTATACGGAACCGTTGAAAAAGAAGACGTCGACCACCTCAAGGCCTATCTCAACGGCGACGAATTCGCCTGGGCGCCCATTGAACGCCTCATGCGCGTCAACGCCCCCCGCCCGTGGGAGATTCTGGCCATCACCTTCACCAACAAGGCGGCGCGCGAACTGAAAGACCGGCTTGAGGCTTTCCTCGGCGCGGACGCGCAGGATATCTGGGCGGCCACGTTCCATGCCGCCTGCGCCAGAATTTTAAGGCGCGACGGCGAACGCCTCGGCTTTTCGAGCCATTTTACGATCTACGATACGGACGACTCCAAAAAAGCGATGAAGGAATGTCAGCGCGCGCTGAACATCGACGACCGGCTGATCTCGCACAAGCTGGCGCTGCATGAGATCAGCAACGCGAAGGACAGCCTGATCACGCCCGAAGAATACGAGCGCGGCGCGGGGTCGGATTTTGTCAAGCAGAAAATCGCGCAGCTTTATCAGGCCTATCAGGATAACCTGCGAAAGGCCGACGCAATGGATTTTGACGATATCATCGTCAACACCGTCTATCTGCTCGAACGCAACCCCGATCTGCTGGAATACTATCAGCATCGGTTCAGGTATATCATGGTGGACGAGTATCAGGACACCAACCACGCGCAGTACCGTCTGGTCAGCCTTTTGGCGGCGGCGCATCAGAACCTGTGCGTCGTGGGCGACGACGATCAGAGCATTTATAAATTCCGCGGCGCCACCATCGAAAACATCCTCAGCTTTGAGTCTCAGTTCAAAAACGCCGTCGTGGTGCGGCTGGAGCAGAACTACCGCTCCACCCAGAACATCCTCGACGCCGCCAACGCCGTCATTGCCCACAACGAACAGCGCAAGGGCAAAAACCTCTGGACGGATCACGGCAGCGGCGAAAAGATCATTGTGAACACGTCTTATGATGAACAGACCGAGGCGCGCTTTATTGCCGACACCGTGCTCAACGGCGTGGCCAAGGGCGGTCATTTCAACGACTACGCCGTGCTTTACCGCGCCAACGCCCAGTCAAACAGCGTTGAAAACGCCTTCGTTCGGTTCGGCGTGCCCTATGCCGTGTTCGGCGGGCTGAAGTTTTACGACCGCAAGGAGATCAAGGACGCGCTGGCCTATCTGACGGTGCTGAACAACCCGGCGGACGACGTGCGCCTGCGCCGCATCATCAATGAACCCAAGCGCGGCATCGGCGACACGAGCATGGCGCACGCGGCGGATATCGCCAACCAGCTCGGGATCAGCGTGTTTGAGGTCATCAAAAATGCGGCGGATTATCCGTCGCTCAGCCGCGCGGCCGCCAAGCTCACGGCGTTTGCTGAGATGATGGAGGACTGCATGGCGAAAGGGGAGACGCTCTCCCTGCGCGAACAGTTTGATTACTGCATGAAGGTCAGCGGTTATCTCGATTCGCTTTCGCTCGACCCGGCCACCTACGTTGATCGGCTGGCCAACCTCAACGAATTGTCCGCCAACCTCGACCATTACACCGAAGAA
>CAMJHI010000009.1 GCA_946405475.1 uncultured Clostridia bacterium | reverse complement strand
GTTGGTTCGCCAACATATGTAGTTACTTTTGATCCTAACGAGGGGATATGTGAGATAGAGAATAAAGACATAACCTACCACGTTCGCTACGGTAATCTTCCAACCCCTATTCGGAGTGGCTACCTATTTCTTGGATGGTATACAGCCAAATCCGGTGGAACAAAAATAGAGGCAGATAGCATTGTTAACATTGCAGAGAATCAAACCATCTACGCCCAATGGATCGCCAACACGCCGGTGGTGAATCCGGCGGCGGGCAGCGGCACGGTCGTTGACGCAAGCACCCATTTCATCTACGGTCTGTCGGCGGGTGCGACACAAGGATTTATTGCCGTGACCGACGGCACGGCGGCGTATGAATACACCAACACGAAGCAAGCGCTTGGCACAGGTACAAAGATAAACATTTACAACAACGATAACCAGCTTGTGGATTCTTACACCGTCGTCGTGTTCGGCGACATTGACGGCGACAGCTGGTACGACGGAACGGACGCGTATTTTGTTTCGATGGTGGCGAACGGATTGATCGGCGCAAACGCTCTGACCGACGCGCAGCGTATGGCTGCCGACTGCAACCATGACGGTTTGATTGATTCCGCCGATGTTGCGATCCTCGAACAGGCGGGCTTGCTGCTCAATCAAATCGACCAGACCCTGCCGAGCGAAGAACTGCAAACCAACAGCGTCTATCTGGACTATTGCAGTCTGATCGACCAGAGCATTGAAATCGTCGAACCCGAAGCCGATGAGCAACCGACCGCCGACGATCCCGCGCCCGCGGCGCAAAATCTTTTCAGCCGCATCATGGCTGTGTTCACCGCCATTCTGAACTGGCTGCTGAGAATCTTTTGATCTCCTTGTCAAAGGCGTTGACAACAATACGAAAAAAGCCACGCACGGTAAAGCCTTGACCTTACCGTGCGTGGACTTTTTATTTTTCTTATTTGATCTCGTCCTGCGAGATCAGCCTGACGCCGCCCTTTTCGAGCACCTGACAGGCCGCTTCGTTATCGGACACATGAAGGAAGATGGAAGCGGAGCCGGAGTTCGGCGTGTTGTAGGCGTACATATAATCCACGCTGATGTCGGCGTCGGACAGCAGGCTGACGGCCTCGGCCAGCGCACCGGGCTTATCCTCGACCTTGATGCCGATGACCTCGGTGATGGAGGCGGTCAGACCGGCGCGGGTGAGCGCCTTTTCGGCGGTCTCGCTGTCGTTGACGATCAGGCGGAAAATGCCGTAATCGGTGGTGTCGGCCATGAACATGGCGCGGATGTTGACCTTGGCGGCGGCCAGACAGTTGGTGATGAACGCCAGTCTGCCCGCTTTATTGGCCACAAAAACAGAAATTTGCTGAACGGTCTGCATTGCTTTCCCCTGCCTTTACTGATATTGGTAACCAAGCTCGAACGCCTTGCGGTTCAAGTCGAGGAATTTGGGCGGAACGGTCTGCTCCACCGCCTGCATCCAGGTGTCGAAGCCGATGTCGGTCTTCGCAGCGAGCACGCCCATGAGCACCACGTTGGCGGCTTTGGCGCTGCCTGCCTGCACGGCAAGGGAAAGCGCGTCCACCGCCGTAACGTCGGCGCCCGCCTTTTGCAGCGCGTCGATCACGCCCGCGGGGTACTGCGCCTTGCCCATGACCACGGGCATCGGGTCCATTTGCTGGGTGTTCACGATCATTTTGCCGCCGATTTTTAAGAACGGCAGCCAGCGGGCCGCTTCAAGCTGCTCGAACGACAGGATGTAATCCGCTTCGCCCTTTTCGATGATGGGAGAGCTGACTTCGTCGCCGTATTTGACGTAGGTCACGACGGAACCGCCGCGCTGGCTCATGCCGTGCACTTCGCTGACCTTCACGTCGTAGCCCTCATTGGTGAGAACGCTGCCGAGCAGACGGCTGGCCAGCAGCGTGCCCTGCCCGCCGACGCCGACGATCATAATGCTTTTCGTTTCCATGCGCTTACTCCCCTTTCTCCATCGCGTCGAAGGCGCAAAGCTGACTGCACACGCCGCAGCCGATGCACTGCGTGAAATCAATGACCGCCTTTTTATCGCGGAAGCTGATGGACGGGCAGCCGATGCGCATGCAGGACTTGCAGCCTTTGCATTTATCCGGGTTGACCTTGAGCGGTTTTTCGTGTTTGACGTATTTGAGCAGCGCGCACGGACGGCGGGAGATAACGACCGACGGTTCGTCGGCGGCCAGTTCCTCTTTGATGACCGATTCGGTCTGCTTCAGATCATACGGGTCGACCACGCGCACACGGTCGATGCCGACGGCCTTCGCGAGCGCTTCCAGGTTGACCGCCGTGGTCGGGTCGCCCTTGATGGTCTTGCCCGTGGTGGGGTTTTCCTGGTGGCCGGTCATGCCGGTGATGCTGTTATCGAGAATAATGACGGTCGAATTGCTCTGGTTGTAGGCAATGTCGATCAGCCCCGTCACGCCGGAATGGATGAAGGTGGAGTCGCCGATGACGGCCACGCTCTTATTGGCGTTGTCGGGGTCGGCCTTGTTGCGGCCGTGCAGCCCCGAAACGGACGCGCCCATGCACACCACGGTGTCGATGGTATCCAGCGGGGCGGCGGCGCCGAGGGTGTAGCAGCCGATGTCGCCGCTGACGGTCACGCCCAGACGTTTCAGGCAATAGAACAGACCGCGGTGCGGGCAGCCGGAGCAGAGCACGGGCGGGCGCGGCGGAATGTCGAGGTCGGCCGTAAGGCTCTCGGTCTCTTTGCCGAGGATCACCTTGGCGATCAGGCTTTGCGAATATTCGCCCAGCATGGTGAAGGCCTCTTTGCCGATGACCTCCACGCCGTTCATTTTGCAGTGTTCCTCGATGAACGGGTCAAGCTCCTCCAGCACGTAGACCTTGTCGCATTGGGCGGCAAAATCCTTGATTTTCTGCACCGGCAGCGGCCAGACGCAGCCGAGCTTGAGGTAAGACGCGTTTTTGCCCAGCGCCTCTTTGGCGTATTGATAGCAGATGCCCGCGGCGATGACGCCGATTTTGGTGTCGTTCATTTCCACGCGGTTGAATTCGCACGTTTCCGCCCACTTGAGTTCGTCGAGCGTACGCTGTTCCACGACCACGTGGCGGGTGCGCGCGTTGGCGGGCATCATGACGTATTTCTGCGGGTTCTTGACGTATTCCTTCACGCCGCAGTCATCCCGCTCCCCGGCCTCGACGAGGCTGCGGGAATGCGCCACGCGGGTGGTCAGGCGCAGCAGAACGGGCGTGTCGAACGTTTCACTGAGCGTATAGGCCTGTTTGGCAAAATTCAGGCAGTCGGCGGAATCGGCCGGTTCGAGCATGAGCGTTTTGGACGCGCGCGCGTAATGGCGGGAATCCTGCTCATTCTGCGAGGAGTGCATGCCGGGATCGTCCGCCACGGCGATGACCATGCCGGCGTTCACGCCCGTGTAGGAGGCGGTGAACAGCGGATCGGCCGCGACGTTGAGGCCGACGTGCTTCATGCCGCAGAACGACCTTGCGCCCGCGATGGCGGCGCCGACGGCGACCTCCATGGCGACCTTTTCGTTGGGCGCCCATTCGGAATAAACGTCGTCATACTTGCTGATGACCTCGGTGATCTCGGTGCTGGGGGTGCCGGGGTAGCTCGACGCCACGCGGCAGCCGCCCTCATACAAGCCCATGGCAACGGCTTCGTTGCCTATTTTTAACTGTTTCATGGTACTGTTCCTCACTTTTTGGGTCTTAAATCCACGACTCGCTTCGCTTTGCCCACAAAGCGCTCGATCGTGCCCTGCTCGACGATGCTGATCTTGCACTGGATGCCGAGGATGGTCTGGATGCGGTGGCCGATGAGCTTTTGCAGCTCCTCGATCTTAGAGAAGCTGTCGAGCAGGCTGCTGTCGACCAATTCCACCTGGATTTCCAGCGTGTCGGCAAAGCCTTCGCGGCGCACGATGATCTGGTAATGCGGGCTGACCTGATCCATGGCGATGAGCGCGCTTTCGATCTGGGACGGGAAAACGTTCACGCCGCGGATCTTGAGCATATCGTCGCTGCGCCCCTGCACCTTGTCCATGCGAACGTGGGTGCGGCCGCATTTGCAGGGTTCGTAATTCAGGCGGGTGATGTCGCGCGTGCGGTAACGCAGCAGCGGGATGCCCTCTTTGGTCAACGTGGTGACGAGCAGCTCGCCGTATTCGCCCTCGTCCTTCGGCTCAAGGGTCTCGGCGTCGACGATCTCGGGCAGGAAGTAATCTTCATTGAAATGCAGCCCGCAGCGTTCCTCGCATTCGCCGGACACGCCGGGCCCCATCAGCTCACTCATGCCGTAGTTGTCGGTGGCGAACAGGTTCCAGCCCTTTTCGATCTCGCTGCGCATTTCGGGGGTGCAGCCCTCGCTGCCGAAAAGCCCCAGGCGCAGCTTGCTGTAAGCGCTCATGGGGAATTCGAGCTTCTGCGCCATGTCGCACATGTGCATGGCGTAAGACGGGGTCGCCACCAGAGCGGTGGTGCCGAAATCGCGCATGAACATCAGCGCCTTTTCGGTGTTGCCGCTGGAGTTGGGCACCACGGTCGCGCCGATTTTTTCCAGCCCGTAATGCAATCCGAGCGCGCCGGTGAACATGCCGTAGCCGAACGAGATCTGAACGATATCGTCGCTCGTTGCGCCGGCGGCCATGACGATGCGCGCCACGCAGTCCGACCACATATCCAGATCGTGCGCCGTGTAACCCACGACCGTGGGCTTGCCGGTGGTACCGGAGGACGCGTGGATGCGGACGATCTCCTTCATGGGCTTGGCGAACAGGCCGAAGGGGTAATTGTCGCGCAGATCGGCTTTGGTAGTGGGCGGGATGCGGCGGATATCGTCAAGCGATTTGATGCTGTCCGCCGTGACGCCGGCCTCATCTAACTTTTTGGTGTAGAACGGCACGTTGCGGTAGCAATAATCCACCGTCCATTTCAGCCGCTCCAGCTGCAGTTCTTCCAGCTGCTTGCGCGGCATGGTTTCCATGTCTTTTTGAAAAAACACCTGTATAGACCTCCTAATGATGTAACTGCCGGTTTATTCTTTTTCAACAACGCCGGTGTAGAAGAAATCGTTGTCCAGCGCTTTGACTTTTTGCGTCAGTTCGCTCACCACGAAGCACACGGCCAGCGACGCCGCCATGGCGATGCAGGCGAAGAGCGGGCCCTTGCCGGCGAGCGTGGTCACGGTTTCGTTGGTGACGTTGAACATGGTGATGACCTTGGCGGTCGCCGGAACGAGCGCGATAAAGAAGCCGGTGAGCACGCCGCACCACGCGCCGACGCGGTTGAGCTTTTTATAGTAGAGAGCCAGCACGTAGGGCGCCAGGAACGAGCCGGAAATGATGCCCCAAGAGTAGCTCATCATATCGAGAATGGGGGTGTCGGTATTGGCGACAAAGTAAGAGCAGACCACGAACAGCGCGCAGAGGATCTTGGTGAGCGTGGCGGTCTTTTTGTCGGTCATCCCCTTGACGCGGTCGCGGATGAGGTCGATGGAAACGGCGGAGCACGCCGTGAGCGTGACCGAGCAGAGCGTGGACACCGACGCGGAAATGAGCAGCACGAGCACGACGCCGAGCAGGATCAGCGGCAGATTGGACGCCTTGAGCATTTCGGGCACGATATCGTCCTGCGGCGGCATGGTGTCAGCCGTGAAGAACTTGTGGCAAAGGGAACCGATGAAGTAACCGCCGCCCGCCACCAAAAAGGCGAAGAAGGTGGAGATCTTGATGCCGCGCTTGGCCTGCGCGTCGTCTTTGATGCCGAAGTATTTCTGGATCATCTGCGGCAGTCCCCAGGTGCCGAAGCTGGTCATGAGCACGGTCGCCATTAAGGTGACCCAGTCCTTGCCGCCCATTTTCCAGAAGCCGTGCTGCGGGTCCTTCGTGTAATCGAGCACGCCCTGAAGGCCGCCGACCGCCTTGCAGCGAACGACGAAAACGATCATGAGCGCGACGCCGAACATCATGACGATGCCCTGAATGAAGTCAGCTCTCGCCTGCACGAGATAGCCGCCGAACACCAGCAGCGCCAGTGCGACCACCGCGATGACGATCATGCAGATGGTGTCGTCAACGTGCAGCAGGATCTTGGCGATGCTCGCCAGACCTTTGTAGACCGACGCGGAATAAGGCACCATAAAGATGAAAATGACGACGGCCGCGAAGGTTTTGAGCGAACGGGACTGATAGCGCTTTTCAAAAAACTCGGGCATGGTCTTGAGCTTGAGGCGGCCGGACACGTCGCGCGTGCGGCGCGCGAGCACCTTCCAAGCCAGCCACGAGCCGAAAATGGCGTTGCCGATACCGGCCAGAATGCCCCACAGGCCAAACTTTAAGCCCGTGCCGCCGGCATAGCCGACGAACATGACGGCGGAAAAGTAAGCCGTGCCGTAAGACAAAGCGGACAGCCATGCGCCCGCGTTGCGCCCGCCGACGGTGAAATCGGCGATGCTCTTGGACTTGCGCCCCTCAATAATTCCGACAGCGAACATTATTATAACATATAAAACCAGAAATGACCATAAAAATATTTGCTGTTTGTCCATGTGACGATCCCCTTTTTTGCTTGATTTAGCGCTTTAAAGCGTTTACCTTTTAAAGTCGCAAAATGATTATAGTACAACTGCCGCGGAAAGTCAACCGCTTTTTTCGTTTTCACGCGTTTTTTTGAAATCTTTTTTCAGCGGTTGCCAAGACGCTTAAAATACTATATAATGTTGATAACTTTTATTTATAATCTATGTGAACGGAGGAGCGCTATGAAATACGGCATTTATTACGCCTATTGGGAAAAGGAATGGGGCGGCGATTTTCTGCCCTATATCCCCCTCGTCAAAAAGCTGGGCTTTGACATTTTAGAGGTTCCCTGCGGCGATTTTCACAAGGTGGACGACGCTTTCTTCCATGAATTGAAGCAGGCGGCCGACGCGGAAGGGATCATGCTCACCGGCGGCTACGGCCCGCGCGCCGAGCACAACTTAGCGTCGACCGACGCGGCGGCGGTGGAAAAGACGTTCGCCTTTTACGCCGACGTGTTCCGCAAAATGGAGATCGCGGGCATCGGCAGCCTGGGCGGGGCGCTGTATTCCTACTGGCCGGTCAACTTCAAGGCCGGGTTCGACAAGCCCGCCGACTTTGAGCGCAGCGTCAACGGCATGCGCCGACTGGCCGACATGGCCGCCGAACACGGCATTGAACTGAACATGGAGGCGCTCAACCGCTTTGAGGGCTATCTGATCAACGACTGCGACGAGTGCCTGAACTACGTCAACGCCGTGGACAAAAAGAACGTGCACGTCATGCTCGACACGTTCCACATGAACATTGAAGAGGATTCCTTCACCGACGCGATCCAAAAAGCCGGAAGCAAGCTCGGGCATTTCCACATCGGCGAAGGCAACCGCCGCCCGCCCTATGCCGAAGGGCGGATGCCGTGGAAAGAGATCGGCGACGCGCTGCACGCCATCGGCTATGACGGCAGCATCGTCATGGAACCGTTCGTGCGCCCCGGCGGGCAGGTCGGCAAGGATATTTCGATCTGGCGCGATCTGTCGCACGGCGCAAGCGACGACGACCTGAGCCGCGACGCGGCCGCATCTGTCAAATTCCTGCGGGAACTGTGGGGTTAAGGAGGAACCGATATGAACATCAGAAACAACGTTTATCGCGTGGGCAGATTCGATCAGCTCACCCGCACCGTTTACACCGTGAAGGACGGCCTTGCCTCCAACTTCGCCGCGGCGCTCTGCTTTGACCAAGCGGGCCGGCTGTTCGTGGGCACCGACAAGGGGCTGGCCGTGCTGAAGGACGGCCGGTTCACGCCCGTCGATCTGGGCGTCAAGCACCCGAACGTCACCATGCTCGCGCCTGCCGACAAAGGGCTTTACGTCGGCGTAGAGCAGGAGCTGCTGACGTTTGACGGCAAAAAGGTCACCGCGCGGCGTTCCTTCACCTCCAACCTTGTCGACGTAAAAAAAGACGGCGACGGCACCGTTTGGATGCTGACCGAATCCGTGCTCTATCGCCTGCCGCAGGGCGCGGATGACTTTGATATGACGATCGGCGTGCCGGGCAAGGGGCGTTGCCTTGCCGTGCGCAAAAACAACGTGGTTTACGTCGGGTCCGAAACCGGCGGGCTGAGCGCGCTGGCGGGCAAGCGCTGGCACTGGTCGGAGCTGACGAGCGAAATTTCCGGCCTGCCGAGCAACTGCGTGACCTGCCTTGATATCGACACCGCCGGCAACGTGTGGGTCGGCACCGACAAGGGACTTTGCGTGTATGACAACAAGGGGCTGTGGCTGACGCACAAGGAAGTGCGCGAGCTGACGGACGCGAGCGTCACCGACATGGCCGTGACCGAAAACGGCGACCGTTACCTGACCACGACCACCGGATTGATCCACATGCACAACGGCCAGCTCAGCTATTACGGCTTCAAGCGCTGGCTGCCCCACCGGCACGCCACCGCCGTTGCGCTGGGGCAAAACGGCAGCTTCTGCGTGGCGACGATGGACGGCGTCAGCCTGTTTGAAACCAGACAGATGAGTCTGGAAGAAAAGGCCGTTGCCCTGCGCCACATCACCGAAACCTACAACATCCGCAAGGACGGCTGGGCGCTGGACCGCCGCCTTGACCACGAGGGCGTGGTGTCGCTGGACGAGGGCTATATCCCCAACACCGACAACGACGGCCACTGGACGGGCGCTTACGTCGGCGCGCTGTGTTATGAATTTGCCTGCACCAAAAGCGAAGAGGTGCGCGCCGCCGCGGCCCGCAGCCTGCGCGCGCTCATCCGCCTGACGCAAGTGACGGGCATCGAGGGCTTCCCCGCCCGCGCCATCCGCTACCCGGACGAACGTGATTACGGCACCGGCAACCGCGAGGAATGGCATTACGTCACCGACACCGACGGCACGGTCATCGAATGGCTGGGCGAAACCTCGTCGGATGAGATCGTCGGACACATGTACGCCTACGCCAACTATTACGATCTGGTGGCGGACGAAGAGGAAAAAGAGCTGATCCGCGGCGTGGTCGTCAAGATCATGACGCACATTCTGGAACACAATTTCCGCCTGATCGACACCGACGGCAAGCCGACCACCTGGGCGAACTGGGACCCCGACATTCTCAACAACGACCACAAATGGATCTATGAAAAAGGCACCAATTCGCTGCAGATGCTCACCTTCCTCAAAATCGCGTCGCACATGACGGGCGATGAAAAATACGAGGCGCTGTTCCAAAAACTCGCTTCGGACAAGCATTACGCCATGAACCTACTGCATTACAAGATCGCGGACGGTCACATCTGCCACATCGACGACAACCACGATTTTCTCATGATCACCCTGCTCATGCGCTACACCGACGACCCCATCCTCCGTTCGGTGTTTGCCGTGGGGCTGACCGATCATTGGCGCGACGAGCGCGTGGAGCGCAACGCCTTTTTTAACTTCGCTTACGGTCAGGCGACCGGCGAACGCTACGACGTGGAAAACTGCGTGGACGAGCTGGTCGATTACCCGATGGATCTGATCATGTGGTCGCTTTACAACAGCCACCGCAGCGATCTGGAATGGGACCTTTCGCCCACGGAACAGGGGCTGATCCCGCAGCTGAAAGAACCGCTGGAGGCGCACAGCCGCCGCCTGCTCTATTTCGATTCCAACCGCTTCATCTGCGACAGCGGCGTGACCGGCAAGGCGGAGGAGCTGTTCCGCCGCTCCGACGACCCGACCGCCTTCACCATGCTCCCCGGCACGGGCAAGGACCGGGGGCTGAAGCTGCAGACCTGCACGAGCTTCACCCACCCCTACTGGTTCGCCCGGTACTACGGTCTGATCGAAGAAGCGTAACACACAAAAAGGAGACGGTTGAAGCATGAAAAAGAACGATAAGCCGAATCATGTTTCCAGATTCTACTTTCACAACATGAACGCGGAGCTGACCAAGCGCATGGCCGCCGGCAGTCTGCCGACCCCGAGCACCGACGACCCGATCGTGCGCCCACCGGAAGCGCTGTTCACTTTTGCCGCGTTCGGCGACCCGCAGGTATCCAATTACATGTTCGCGCGGGAGGCCTGCTTTTACGCGACCTGCCGCGACTTCAAGTCGATGCCAGAGCCGCTCGACGCGCTGATCATCGCGGGCGACATCGCCGAAAACGGCATGCGGTGCGAATACCGCATGGTCGCGCAGATCCTCAACGAGGTCAGCGACAAGATCCGCCACGTCGTGCTGATGCCGGGCAACCACGACATCCGCCTGCGCGGCTTTCTCGCCCAGCAGTTCAAGTTCCGCGGCTTCGTCAAATCCGTTACGAACGGCGTGCCGCCCGAACGCGGCAAATACTGGTTCGCCTGCGATTTCGACGCCTGTCGCTTTCTGGTGATGGGCTCCGACACCGCCTCGTTCGAGGGCGCGCACATCAGCCACCGCCAGCTCAAATGGCTGGAAACCGAGCTGGCTGACGCCGAAAAACAGAATAAGCCCGTTTTCGTGATGAACCACCAGCCGCTCAAAAAAACGAACGGTCTGCCCGGCGCGTGGCAGGGCGTGGGCAGCTGGCGCGGCTCGGTCGGCAACCAGAGCAAGGCGCTGCGGGGCGTGCTCAGCAGCCACAAAAACGTGTTTTTCCTCACCGGCCACCTGCATCAGGGCGTCTGCCAGGCCAGCTTTGAGGATTACGGCAGCTACAAATGCCTCAACCTGCCGACCGTGGGCGCGAACAACCACGGCAGCTACAACGAGCTGTCGCAGGGCTACGTGATCAGCGTGTTCCGCGACCGCGTGGAAATGCGCGCGCGGCTGTTCGGCAAGGGCGAATACGTGCCGGAAGAGATCCCGAACGCGTTCATTTCCGTGCCGCTGGACAAATAAGAAAAAGAAAGGGTGTTGACCTTGAAGAAAAAGATCGGCTTTCTTTTATTCCTGCTCAAGCCCTACTGGAAATACGGCAAGCTCTTCATGGCCGTCATGCTGATCACCTCGCTGGCGGTCAAGCCGTTGAGCACGTACCTCACCACCCTGCTGCCGCAGAAAGCGATCGATACGATGATCGGCGGCGGAACAAAAAAAGAGATTCTGACGGTGATCCTCTCCTTCGCCGGTGTGCTGATCGTGCTGGCGCTGATCCAAAAGCTCAGCGAGGTCTTTACGCGGATGACGCAGCAAAAGATCAACCTGATGGTCAAGAACGACGTCAACGTCAAATCACTGTATACGGATTATAAATACTACGATTCGCCCGATTTTTACACCAAGTTCATTTTCGCGCAGGAAAAATACCCCGGCGAATCCTATTACGCGGCCTATCTGCTGCCGCGCCTGCTCAGCGCCGCCGTCACGGCCGGCACGCTCAGCGTTTATATCGCTTCCGTCGGGCCGGGGCTGCTGGCAGTCTCGCTCGGCTTCGTGCTGCTCTACACGCTGGTCGGACTGCCGAAGATCAAGCCCGACACGGAGCTGGAGGTGGAGATCACCGAGCTGAGAAAGCCGGTTTCCTACGCCGAACGGCTGTTCAAGCAGCGCGAAAACGCTGCCGAGGTGCGCTCCTCCGGCGCGGGGGTCAAATTCACCCAGGCGGTCTTCGGCGTGGTTCAGAAT
The DNA here is from genome assembly GCA_946405475.1 of uncultured Clostridia bacterium. Taxonomy (GTDB): domain Bacteria; phylum Bacillota; class Clostridia; order Oscillospirales; family Acutalibacteraceae; genus UBA8612. The sequence goes on along the minus strand of CAMJHI010000009.1, from coordinate 8,262 downwards.
TATCGGAAGGCCTTCATGCGGTACATCCGGCGGGTGGTTCTGTTTGACACGCTGGAAAGCCTGCTCTCCCCGATGCAGACGGCGGTGGTGCTGGCCTTCATCCTGCTGTTCGTCATTCAGGGCGACGTGACAAAGATCGGGCTCTACGCCTCGCTGACGCTGGCGAGCACGACGATCATCAGCAACCTCAGCACCCTGTTTCAAACGGTGCAGGAATACTACCGGCTGACGATGTACGGCGAAAAGATCTCGGAATTTTTCGACGCGGAATCCGTGATCGAGCCGCTGGACAAGGGCGGCGCGAAGCCGGACGATGGCCTGTTTGAAGTGGAACTGCGGGACGTTACGTTCCATTATGAAAATTCGGAGCCCCTGTTCGAGCATTTTAACCTGAAGCTTGCCAAAGGGCAGCGCGTCGCCATCGTGGGCGAAAACGGCGCGGGCAAATCCACGCTGCTCAAGCTCCTCATCCGCCTTTACGACGTGTCGGACGGCGCGGTGCTCATCAACGGCAAGGATATCCGCGATTACGACGTGCACGCGCTGCGCATGAAGATCGGCGTGGCGTTTCAGGACGTGCGCATTCTGGCCATGAGCCTGCGCGACACGCTCACGGTGTACGGCGACGCGCCGGATGAAGCGCTCGTTCGCGCCATGGAAACGCTGGGGCTGGGATCGGTACTGGAACGGGTCGGCGGCGACCTTGGCACGATGATCTCGCGGGAATTCACCGAAAACGGCGTCGTGCTTTCCGGCGGTGAAGCGCAGCGGCTGGCGCTGGCACGGCTGCTGGCGGGGAACTTCGGGCTGCTGATCCTGGATGAGCCCTCCGCGGCGCTGGATCCGCTGGCGGAAGCGAAGCTGATGGAAACGATCGCGGAAATGGCGAAAAACGCCACGACGGTGATGATCGCGCACCGGCTGTCGACCGTGCGGGATTTTGACGTGATCCATTACGTGGAGCACGGAAGGATCGTGGAATCCGGCAGCCATGACGACCTGATGGCGCGGCAGGGCAAATATTATAAAATGTTCACCACGCAGGCGAAAAAGTATTATTCCAGCGAAGCATAACAACAGCAAAGCGCCTCCGAACCTTGAAAGCCAGGGTTCGGAGGCGCTTTTTGCTGTGCTTTTTTATTCGCCGAGGAGCTTCGGATAAGACGGGTTCACGTAATCGTCGGGCGGGATGCGCTCAAAAGTGCCGGGCACGGGGTCGTAAGGCAGGCGGATCGTCCACGTACCCTGTCCCGTGACGATCAGCTGGCGCAGGTTGGGGCTGTTGATGAGCCATTTGTTCTGGGCACGCTCACGCATTTCGGCGTAGCCGCCCTCCCACACGGGCAGCAGCGCAAACACCGGGTCGACCGCCGCGTAAAAGTCGACGGTGCCGTTCATGCCGTGATGCGCCAACTGAAGAAGATCGGCGGACAGCGCGTCGGTATATTCGCTCATCACGGTCTTGACGCTGTTGAAGCCGAAATCGCCCGTCCACAGCGTCGTCTGACCGTCCACGGTCATTTTCAGCAGCAGCGAGCTTTCGTTCATGCCGCCGTTCAGAATAGATTTCGGATAGAGGTCATCCAGCGTGAAGAGCACGTCGAACTGCGCGTTTCTGACCGCAAAGCGGTTGCCGGTGTGCACCTTGACAACGGGCACGTCCGCATAAAAATCGGCCAGATTCTTTTTGAACTGCGTGTAGCGGTAGATGGTGTCGTCGAGCATATACGGGGAATCGGATCTTTCGACCTCTTCCTCTTTGGGGAAGTTGAAAATCAATTGCTCGATCACAACGTCGTCGTGATGCACAAGGGAAAAGCAGTTGAACACGCCGATGTGATCGCCGTGCAGGTGGGAAAAGATCCACGCCGCGATCACGGGCTTTTCGACGTTTGCGGGCTTTTGCGCCAGAAGGATATTCATCAGCTTGTCCGCATCCACGCCGTCCGGGTCGCCCATGCCGCCGTCGATGATGCAAAAGCTGCCGTCAGCCAGACGGAGGATAAAGCCCATGCCCTCCGCCGCCACGACGGTTTCGCCCTTCATGCCGGTGAGCAGCGTTTCACAAACGGGATCGCAGGGGTCGCTCAACCGGCACAGCGCGCCCTTTTCTTCCACCACGGCGCGCATCACGCGCGTGCTCGGATAGAACGAAAGATGGACGGCGTGCGTGTCGTTGGTGAGGGTCGCAAACCGGTTGGCGTCGATCGCGCGGGAATCGTAAAGCGCGAACCCGCTTTGCTCAAGCAATGACAGATAGTCTTCGTAATCCTTTTCGGACACAAAGGCGTATTTGTCGATGACCGTGCTGCCGGAGCTTTCATAGCCGCCCTGAAACAGACCGGCGCCGCACGGCGGGATGTTTGGATTCGGGGTCGTGATGGGGGTCACTTTGCCGACACCTCCTGCGAAAAGAACGGATAACCAGATGAAGGCCGTCGTAAACAGGGCCGTGAATCTGACCCAGAGAGCTTGCAGCATTTTTCTTCTCTCCTTTGAATGATCGGTTTCATGAAAAAGGATCCGGCTTCGCAGCGAGCTGTGTCAAGTCGGATCCTGTCGGTTATGGAATTACAGCATCATGGCGTGGATGAGCTCTTTGCACTGCTCCACGTCCATCAGCTTGGGCACGGGGTAAAGCGGGTTGCCTTCGAGCATGGCGCGCTCGGCGATGGTCTGAATATCCTCTTCCTTGATGCAGTCGAAGCCCTTCGGGATCTTCATGCGCTGATTCATGGCGTCGATTTCGTCAATGAACAGGTTGGCCTTTTCTTCCCGGGTCTTGCCCGCCACGTCGAGACCGGCGATTTCCGCCAGATGGCCGAGCTTGTCGTAAACGGTCTCGCCGTAGTAACGCAGCACGTAGGGCAGGATGATGGCGTTGGCCAGCCCGTGCGGCACGTTGTAGAAGCCGCCGAGGTTGTGAGCGATGGCGTGAACGTAGCCGACGTAAGCCTGCGTGAACGCGATGCCGGCATAGAACGAGGCGGTGAGCATGTTGCCGCGGGCCTCAAGGTTCTTCGGCTCGTTGTAGCAGGTTTCAAGGTTGGCAAAGATCATCGGCACCGCTTTTTCGGCGGCGGCGAGCGTCTGCGGCGTATTGCTCTGGCCGATGAAGGCTTCGACCGCGTGGGTCAGCGCGTCCATACCGGTGGTGGAGGTGATGTGCGGCGGCAGGCCGACGGTCAGCTCCGGATCAAGAATGGCATACTTCGGGCGCAGGCAGATATCGTTGATGGCGTATTTTTCGTGGGTGTCGGGGTTGACAACGACCGCGGCGATGGTGGTTTCGGAACCGGTGCCAGCCGTGGTGGGGATGGCGTAAAGCATGGGCAGCTTGGCTCTGACCTTGAGCACGCCTCTCATCTGCGGAATGGACTTGTTGGGCAGCGCCACACGCGCGGCCGCCGCTTTGGCGCAGTCCATAGAGGAGCCGCCGCCGAACGCAACGACAGCCTTGCAGTTATTGTCCAGATACATCTGGCGGGCTTCTTCGATGTTGGGGATGGTGGGGTTGGGCTGGGTGCCGTCGTAAACGACGTAGTCGATGCCCTTTTCCTCCAGCCCGGCCTTCAGACCGTCAAGCAGGCCGAGGCCGTGGAGCACCTTATCGGTAACGATGAGCACGTTGTCGAACCCGTCTGCCTTGATGACGGAGGGCAGCTTTTTGACGCTGCCCGCGCCCTGAATGAGGCGGGGACCGGTCCAGTCAAGCACCTTGGTGGCCACACGGAAGGCGGCCTGATAACCGCGGCAATAGCACGCATACAGTTTGTTCATGGTCAACATCTCCTTTTTTCTATAGAAAAATTATTCTGCTTCGGATTCAGCCTGCCGCTTTTCGTTGAGCTCGGCGAGCATGCGCTTATGCTCACTGTCGGGCAGGGCGTAGTGCAGCGTCGGCAAAGCGGACAAAATGCAGCCGACGGCGGGCGGGATGGAAACAAGGAAAAACATGATCATCATAAAAGGCTCGAACTGTGGGTTTTCACGGGCGACGCCGCCGCTGTTCATATAGGCCAGCATGGCTTCGCGGTTTTCTTTTTCAAAGTGAACGAAAAAGTAGCCCAGCGAGCTCATCAGCGCGGCAATGCCGGTGGAAAGCTTGGTGATGAAGGATTGACCGGAGAAGAACACCCCGTCCGGCCGTAAGCCGCTGCGGTATTCTTCATAATCGATGCAGTCGGCGATCATGAGCGACTGCAGCACGGTGCCCGCCCCCAGCGAAGCGCCGGCGAGCGTGAACATCAGCGCATAGATGGAAAGGAACAGCGGCGTGTCGACGTTGTGCGTGCCGTTGGGGCCGTCGGCCAGCAGGTAGCAGACGAAGATCATGGCAAACGGGATCGCGCTGAGGAAATTCGACCAGTTGTAGAAGGTCTTTTTCTCGATTTTTTTCACGACGCCCGGCACGAGGATCATCATCAGCGTCTGCCCGGCGAACAGACCGATGCCGAGAATGGCGTAATATTTGAAGATCTTGGCGGGATCATTGTTGGCGTAATAAAAGTTGACCAGCGTCATGGCGACGATCATCACGACCTGCTTGGGGCTGGACAGAATGCCCGAAATGAGGATCTGGCGGAACGGGCGGTTGCTCCACATGAGCTTGAAGTTTTCGACGATGGAATTCTTTTTGTTGCTGCCCTTGATGCGTTCGCGCGTGAAAACGCCCGCCAGCTGGAACAGCGCGCAGCCGATGAGCGCAAAACCGGCGGCAACAAGGAGAAAGCCGTAACGCTGTCCCTGCTTGAAAGCAAGGTCGTCGGCCAGCCCGGCAAAGGCGCTGCCCTTGAGCGCGTTGCCCACGGCGATGGAAACCGGCTGAATAAGGATGAGCGTCACGGTGCCGCCAAGCCCCGCCAGCGCTCTGGCCAGCGAGAGCAGCTTGTTGCGGTGCTCATCGTTGCGGGTCATGACCGCCGTGATGCCCCACAGCGGGATATCGCCCACGGTGTAGCACATACCCCAAAGCACATAGGTGACGGCCGCCCACGCGATGATCAGCGCATGGTTGGCGTTGGCGCCGGTGTAAAAGCCGAAGTTGGTGAAGCAAAGAACGGTGATGAAAAACAGCGGCAGCGGGCAATACAGCAGCCACGGGCGGCATTTGCCCCACTTGGTGCGGGTGCGGTCGACGAGCGTACCCATCATCGGGTCGTTGAACGCATCCCACACGCGGGCGCCCGCCATGATCGCGCCGACGGCCAGCGCCGGCAGAAAGATGACCGATTCAAAATAGTACTGCAGCCCGGCGCCGATGATCTGATAGATCATGTTCTGGCCGATGATGCCGAACAGGTAGGCGTTTCGCTCCTTGGCCGTGTAGGTCGTTACGCCGTCGTAAGGGGTGTTTTGTTTCACAAAAATCATCCCGTTTCATCAGAATATTTTGAGAAGCGCGGGCAGGCCGTAGCTGAGCCCCGACATGATCAGACCGGCGATGAGCACGCCGACGGCGATGATGAACGTGGCGTCGCGCACACGCATATCCGCCAGCGCCGCGACGAGCGCGCCCGTCCACCCGCCGGTGCCGGGCAGCGGGATCGCCACAAACAGCAGCAGCCCCCAGCCGCGGTATTTTTTGACCGTTGCGCTTTTTCGTTTGGAGCGGATCTCCAGTTTTTCGATGATTTTTTTCCAGAAGCGGCGGTCGCGCAGAAACTGAAAGATCTTGCGGATAAACAGCAGGATGAACGGAACGGGCAGCATGTTGCCGATGTAGCAGATGATGAACGCCGGAACCAGATTCATGCCCAGCAGCTTGGCGGCGATCAGCCCGCCGCGCAGCTCCAGGATCGGGAAAAGCGAAATGATGAATACGGTCAGCTCCGGAGGAATGCGGTTCTGGAACAGATCAACGAACTGTTCCACCAGATGTTCTGTCACGAAGTTACCTCCTCGGGCTGTGCGACACCGATGCGGATGAGGAACTTGTTCGCCTCTTCCAGAATGGTGCGGTCGTTTTCAAACTTGAGGACCTTCCGGGCTTTGGGATAGTCAAGCCAGATATAATCCTCGATCTCTTCCTGCTGGATGACGGTCTGCGTGTCGGTCGTGCCCGCCACAAAGATCGAAACGGATTTTTCGACCTTGCCCTGAATGGTGTATTCCGAGCGGGACACAAAACCGGGGTGAATGTGGATATGGACGCCGGTTTCCTCGAGCACCTCGCGCATGGCGGTCTCCTCTTTGGTTTCGCCCGGCTCGATGTGCCCCTTGGGGAAGCCCCAGTTGGCGCTGCGCTTGTTTTTGATGAGCAGGTAACGCAGTTCGCCGTTGATCATGCGGTAAACCACCGCGCCGCAGCTGCTTTCATACAGGCATTCGATGGCGTAAGCGTCGCCCTCCCCTTCCGCGTAAGCGATCGCCGCGCGGATGTCGTTGACGATGAAGCGGGTGCTCTTGGGCGCAACGACCCAGAGCCGCTCGCCGGTTTTGCGGCGGATGACGGCGATGACGCGCCCGTCGAAATGGCGCACGGGGTGGTGGATGCCCATGATATAGGCGCCCAGCACGTTTTTGGCGCTGCAGCCGCTCTCGATGCGGCCGAAATTGAGTTTGTTGACCAAGCCGGTGGCAGGGTCAGTTTCATTCATGCGCTTGGTGACGCACACGCGGACAAATTTTCCGAGCATCGGCTCAGCCTCCTTTCATTGGGATTTGTTCGGGGTTCATTCGCTTGCAAGCGCACGGACGTAGCGCTTGAAAAAGACGACCGCCTCGCCCACGGAATTGACCGGCAGGCGCTCGTTGGTGCCGTGGGTGCAAAGCAGCAGCTTCGTGTCGGCGATAAAGGGCGAAAAACGATACACGTGCTCGCAGATGCCCTCATAATACCAGGCGTCGGTTCCGCCCATGACCAAAAACGGCGCAACGACCGCGTTGGGATGGTTGGCGGCGGTGACGCTTTGGATCACGCGGAAAGCGCGGGAATCGGTGGAAGAAAAGCCGGAAGCCTCTTTGCTCTTGAGCGTTTTCACGGTGATGTTCTTGTTGCGCACCACCTTGTGGATGTGCTTTTCGATATCTTCAATGGTCGTACCCGGCATGGCGCGGAAATTGACCACGATGCTCGTTTTTTGCGGCAGCACGTTGGCGGCGGGACTGCCGCTGGCCATGGTGACGCCGGTGGTGCTGCGAATAAGGCTGGCGGCCGGCGGGATCTGCTTCATGATCTGCTTGGCCAGAGGCATGAGCGCCTTGAGATTGCACAGCACGAGGCGCGCCGGATAAGACGCCTTGCGGCCGATGGCGTCGAACAGATCGACCACGAACGGCATGACCTGAGCCTTGAACTGGTGGTTTTCCAGATCGGCGATGACCTTGGCCATTTCGCCCAGACCGGAATGCTTCGGCGGCTGCGAGGAATGGCCGCCCTTGCTTTCTAAACTGATCTCAAAATCGGCATAGCCCTTTTCGGCAATGCCGACGCCGGCAAGGTAGCCATTGAAAAAGCCCTTGACGTTCACGGGCAGAATGGCGCCGCCCTCATCAAGCACGCTGTCAAGGTGAACGCCGCGGCTTTCCAGAAGCTTTGCCATGGCCTTGGCGCCGCCGGTTTCGCTGCCGACCACTTCTTCATCGTGGCCGAAGCACAAATAAACGTCACGTTCCGGCTCAAAGCCCTCTTCCAGCAGGGTCTCCACGGCCTCCATCACACCGATGAGGTGGTTTTTCATGTCGAGCGCGCCGCGCCCCCAGATGTATTCCCCGTCGTTGTAGCCGCTGAAGGCCGGGCGTGTCCAATCGTCTTCCGTGCCGGGCGCGACCGGAACAACGTCCTGATGCGCCAGCAGCGCGATCGGCTCAAGCGCGGGGTTCTTGCCCTTCCAGCGGTAGAGCAGGCTTGCTTCGAGAACGACTTCTTTTTCCAGCTTTTCGTGGATGAGCGGATAGGCTTCCTCTAAAAAGCGGTGGAAGCGCTCAAACTGCGACCAATCCACCAGATTCTTGTCGGGGTTGGAAATCGTCGGGATCTGAAGTGCCCGGCTGATATGCTCGCAGGCGCGTTCTTCGTTGCAGCGTTCGGGCTGCAGCTCGATCGCGGGCGTTTTTTCGGGCTTATAAAGGGCGGCGTGCACGCAGTTGGCCGCCGCGGCCGCGCCGAGCGCGCCGAGGATGACTTTGGTACGGTTCTTCATAATCCTGTTCTCTCCTGTTGAGCATTCATTTTTTCGTTGATCAGTTCGGCGTTACGATTCACGTTCCGGCCAGATGCGGCGGTGGAAGCAGCTGCTCTTGCCCTTGTGGCAGGCATAG
>CAMJHI010000008.1 GCA_946405475.1 uncultured Clostridia bacterium | reverse complement strand
ACCAGGGCGTCATCGACGCTGCTGCCACCGCGCTGAAAAACGCCATCGACGCTCTTGCTGCGAAGGGCAACAAGGATGCTCTCATCGCTGAGATCGCTGCTGCTCCGGCCATGGACGAAGACACCGCGACCGAAGACAGCTGGGCTGCCTATCAGGCCGAGCTCGTTGACGCGCAGGCTGTTGTCGACGACGAAAACGCCGACCAGAAAGCGGTCGACGATGAACTGGCCGCTCTGGTTGCCGCAAAGGCTCTGGTTGCGCGCGATCTGTGCAATTACGAAGCGCTTGACGCTGCTCTCGCTCTTGTTCCCGCAAAGCCTGAAAGCGAATACACCGTCAGCACCTGGACCGCTTATGCCGAAGCCAAGACTGAGGCTGAAAACGTTGCCCGCGACCTGATCAACAACAAGGCCGGCACCAACCAGAAGCTCATTGATGACGCTGCCGCGAAGCTGACGGCCGCTTACAACCGTCTGCGCACCACCGGCTGCAGCATCACGTCCTTCACCTGCCTGCAGGAACACTACATGAAGAATGACGTTGTCACCTTTGCGTTCCAGACGAAGGATAAGGGCTATGCCAAGATCCAGGTCGTCCACGACGGCGAGACCATGACCTATGACCGTGACAACCCTGCTGTTGTGCAGATCGTTGACAACGGCGACGGCACCGAAATCTGGCAGATCAACATCAAGATCTACGCAGATGAAATCAACTACAGCGCCAGAGCCAAGGTTTACAACGCGGAAGGCGGCTGGGACACCGATTATATCGACTATAACGGCCAGACCAGCACTGGCGACGACGCAGAAGTGAAATCCACCTGCGCGATCGTCAACGGCGAAGAAGTCGCCGCGTTCACCACCAACGACAGCGTGACCCTGCGCATCGTGGCCGGTAAGGATACCCGCAGAGTCCGCTTCACCGACACCGACCGCAACCTGACCATGACCCTGAGCACGCCGAAATCCGTGAACGAAGACGGCACCAAGGTCTTTGAAGTCACCCGTAAGCTCGGCGAAGCCAGAGATTACACCTACGCCATCGACACTGCGGATTCCACCAACAAGTGGACCAGATCCGATGTGACGCTCAATGTCAGCGTGAGCAAGTATGTTGCTCCGCAGGTCGTTCCGTCCACCGGCAGCATGGATGACGTGGTCATCTCCGCCAGCGCAAGCGATCGTGTCCTTCGTTTCGCTCCGCAGACCTTCACGGTCGTGACCGACAAGAACGCCAGCGGCTTCCGTCTGGTTGACAAAGCCGGCAACGCCGTCGCCACCCAGAAGGCTGACGGTGTGACCGACGGCGATCAGACCACCTGGACGCTGACCAAGTACTACAGTGCGACCGGCACCTTCACCTACAAGGTGCAGGCTCTGTACGGCAAGACCTGGCTCGACAGCGACAAGACCGTGACCTTCACCGTCGCTTACTAATACCCCTTTCCGCAAATTCAAAAGCGGGCGCTTCGGCGCCCGCTTTTTCAATTCGGAATGACGAATTCGGAATGCGGAATTGACTTCAGCGGAAGGGCGCGCATTTTTGCGTGCCGCCGCGAGAGCAAACTGCAGTATCCTTTTAAGCGCCGGTTTGGCGCCGCTGAATACTGACGCCTGAATCCCGACCACTGAACCCGTGCATCAAAAAACGACCTGCCCTCGTGTGAGAGCAGGTCGTTGTGCTGTTTTCGCTGTTTATTTCGATTGATTCGCGTCGCGCTTGATTTTTTGCGTGGTGGTGGTCACAAACGCCTTGGTGCGCACGGTGAAGGAACGGATGCGCTTGAAGCCGGGCAGCTTGTCGTTGACCCGTCTGACCACGTCCTTGATGATCTGATCCAGCTCCTCGGGGGAGGGCGCCTTGCCCTTTTGCTCCTCGATCTCTTTGGTGTCGGGCAAAATCTGCGCGTGAACGTGGATCTCGCCGTCTTCATCCGCAATGCCTTCCACCATGCTCGCGGCAACGAACGGGTCGGCGTTGATGTGGTATTCCAGCTCTTCCGGATAAATGTTTTTGCCGTTGGCGGTCACGATCACGTTTTTGATGCGCCCCGTGAGGTGGTAATTGCCTTTTTTGTCCACAAAAGCAAGGTCGCCGGTGTGGAAATAGCCGTCGCTGTCCATCACCTCGGCCGTTGCCGCGGGATTGTTGTAGTAGCCCAGCATGACCATGCCGCCCTTGACGCACAGCTCGCCGATGCCGTTTTCATCCCTGTCCACGATCTTGGCGCGCACGCCGGGCAGCGGTTTGCCCACGGAATCGGTGGTGCGCAGGCGGTCGTGGTTGATGATGGCCAGCGGGGCGCATTCGGTCAGCCCGTAGCCGAACACGACCTGAATGCCGAAGGCGTCAAAATCCTTGATGATCTGCGGGTCGATCGGCGCGCCGCCGCAAATGATCATGCGCATGTGGCCGCCGAAGGTTTCCTGAATCTCTTTGAACACGATGTGCTTCAGGTCGATGCCGACGCGGCTGGCGCCCTTGCACAGCGCCTTGCCCACCTTGAATTTGACCGCGCCGTTCTTCTTTTTGGCGATGGCCTTGAGAATACGCTTGTGCACGATCTCGAGCACCTGCGGCACGGCGACAAAAATGGTGGGGTTGAATTCCTTCATATTGCGCAGCACGTGGGAAAAGCCCTCGCAGAACGTCACCTTCGCGCCGCAGTAGGGGGCGAAGAAGAGAATGATCGAGCTTTCAAACGTGTGGTGCAGCGGCAAAAGGGAAATGCCGCAGTCCTCCGGGTAGATCTTGAGCACGCCCATGGCGGCCTTCACTTCAAACGCAAAGTTGCGCTGGCAGAGCATGACGCCCTTGAACAGCCCCGTCGTGCCGGAGGTGAACAGCAGCGTGCAAAGCTGCTCGGGGTCGTGCGCCACGTCTTTGTAAAGCGTTTTTCCGCTTTCGTTGAGCGCGCGGCCACCGGCAAGAAACGAATCGAACGATTCCGCCTGTGTGCCGGTCTGACGGTAGCAGACCAACTGAATCTCGGGCGGGATCGCGCCGCCGTGCTTTTGCAGAAACTTTTCGTCGCAAAACAGCATGTTGACGTCGGCGGTGCGCAGGATGCCGAGAATATCGTCGGTGTGCAGCTCTTTGTCAACGGGCACGACCACGCCGCCCGCGCAAATGACGGAAACGTAGGTCAGGCAGTATTCATAGCAGTTGTCGGCGCAGATCGCCGCGCGAAAGCGCGGCCCCAGCCGGTCGATCAGAGCCGTGGATAACGAATCGATGTCGGCCAGATATTGACGGTAGGTAATGTTGAAATGCTCGTCGCCGCGCTTGATCTCAAACGCGGGGCGCTCGGCAAACAGCTCGGCGCTCATTTCCATGAGCTGACGGATATGAGAAAACTCTCTTACTTGGTAAAACGGTTGGGTCAAGGCGTTAGTCATGAGCGGTCTCCATCGGTTTTTCACTTTGCTCCGTTTTGAAGAGCAGGTCAAGCAGGTTCAGATAGAATTCGTGCGTCTTTTCCGGGTCGGCAAACAGCCCGATGGGCGTGCCGTGGTCGCCCTCCTGCACGGGGAAGACGTTCCAGATGCCTTTATTCACGTTGTTTTCGTCAAAGTCGGTGAAAGGCTCGTCGTCGGGGTGCAGGGCGGAGGAAACCTCCACCAGGCCGTCGTTCATCACGTCGTGGTCTTCGCGCCCCTTGCGGAACAGGGCGTTGTCCGCCAGAATCAGGCCGGAGGTCGCCTTCAAAAAGAAGAAATCGGTGTTTTTCGGGTGGCGCACCTTGCCCTGCACCACGGAATTGAACGCATAGGAAAAATGATAGCACGCCGGGTTGATCTCGACGTAGTCGTTGAGCTTTTTGGCGCCTTCGGGGCTCAGGTCATATTCCAGATTGTCGTCGTTTCGTTTGAATTTGCGCTTGGCGCGGCCCATGGGCAGCGCATCCTCCTTGCCGGGGGTGTCGCTCAGGCCGTACTGCTCGAGATGAAAATCGACGAAATCGCCCTGCATCTTGCTGCGGCCGGCCAGACCGATGTAGTTATAAACGACCGCCTTCATAATGGGCAGCACCTTGTATTTTTTGGCAACGTGGAACACCACCGAGCCGTTGTGCGGCGCGCAGATGGTGGTGACGCTCTGGAGCAGGTCGCCCTGACCGCCCTTGAACAGCGGGGAAAGCTCGGCCTCGGGGGTCGCCTCCTGCTCGGCTTTGTCGCCGTAGGTCAGCAGGTGTGACAGCAGCCGCACGGTGGTGCCGCCGAAGCTGTGGCCGATGAGGTGGATCTTTTTTTCGCTGCTCCAGCCCTCAAACAGGGGCTCTTCATACGTGCGCCCGAAGCGGTTGTGGTTGAATCGCTCGGCGTGCGCCTTGCCGTAGTCCACTTTTGTTCCCGTCAGGCGGGCGTATAATTCGCACGCGCGGTCCCACGCGCTGGAAACCGGGCCGACCGAAGCGGAATAGCATTCGGCGCCCTGCGCGGCGAGGAACTCCATGAGATTGCCGGTGGTCGCGCCCCAGTAGGGGATTTTTTTGTCGATGCCTTCGTCGGCGCCCCAGCCGAACAGCCCGTGAACAAAAACCAGCGGATAAGCAGGAATACTCATGTCGTCACTCCCCATTTTGTTTGCCGCGGTAAGAAAACTTTTGCGGTAAATTGAACATTTTCTGCCATTATCTTACCCTATATTGTATAACAAAACCGGCCAAAATACAAGCAACAATTTTTCGTAAATCGTCGAAAACTTGAGAACGAAATCTTTAATATTCCAAAACCGAAAAAGCGGAGCGGCGCCCGAACCCGGGAACCGCTCCGCCTGGCGGAAACAAGGTTATTTCATGTTTCTTTCGTAGGACTCGATCATCTTCTTGACCATCTGACCGCCCACGGAACCGGCCTGCTTGGAGGTGAGGTCGCCGTTGTAGCCGTCCTTCAGGTTCACGCCCACTTCGCTGGCCGCTTCCATCTTGAAACGGTCAAGCGCGCTCTTCGCTTCGGGGACAACGTTCTTACCGGATGCCATTCTTTGTTTCACTCCTTCGCAATCAGTTTTGCGTTTGCAGTAGTATTGTTGACGCGCCAAACCGGGATTACACCAGAAAAGATTTGTCAGCTTTTCTGCCTGTTTTCGTCAGCCCGCTCTGCCGCCTTTCTTCGGCTTTTTGCGGTTTGCGTCTTGTAATCATGACATAAAATGATTATAATATTAAACAGAACGTTTATTACCGATCACCGGCGGGAGGGATTCCATGAAAAAAGCGGCGCGAACGGCGCTTTGCCTGCTGCTCTGCCTGAGTCTGCTTTCCGGTCTGTCCGCGTCGGCGGCCGAAAAGCAGGAGGAGCTGAAGCTGCTCGTCGCCACCGACACGCATTTTCAGTGCGAGGCCGATCTGGGTGAATTCCCCGCGCCCGAAACGGCGCAGTTCACCAACGGTCTGACCGAGCAGGATGCGGCGCTGTTTTATTACGCCTCCTCTCAGGGGCAGATGAATTTTGAATCCGGCGCCATTCTGCAAAAGCTGCTGGATGATTTTGCGGCGGGCGAGGAAGATTACCTGCTGCTTTCCGGCGACCTCACCGGCGGCGGGCGGCAGTCGCATCTGGCGCTGGCGGAACGGCTGCGCGAAACCGAGCAAACAAGCGGCAAGGCGATCTTTGTCATCAACGGCAACCACGACTGCGCCGCGCAGGCGGATGAGCGGCACATCGACATGCCGGAATTTTGCGAAATTTACGCCGATTTCGGCTACACCGAAGCCCGCAGCCGCCACGACGGTTCCGCGTCTTATACGGCGGAGCTGGGCGACGGTTACCGCCTGCTTGCCATCGACTCCTGCATTTACGGCGAGGATGACGGCGAACTGAACGACGCCGTGACGGCGTGGGTGAAGGACGAACTCGCGCAGGCCAAACGCGACGGAAAGCGCCCGGTCGTCATGATGCACCACAGCATCCTGCCGCACTTTGAACTGCAGCCCATGATCCCGCGTTATAGGGATCGCGCGGCTTTTCTGGCCGACAGCGGCGTGGGCGCGGTGTTCACCGGCCATTTGCACGCCAACGACATTTCTTACACCAAAACCAAAAACGGCGGCGAACTGTACGACGTGCAGACCGGCTCGCTCATTTCGTCACCGAACGCCTACCGCTCGGTGACGTTTGACGGGGATTCGATCGCGCTGGAAAGCCGCTTCATCACCGAAATTGACCCTGGCCTGCTCCCGCCCGGTCACACGCCCGAACAGCTGGACGGGCTGACGAACGACTTTTCCGGTTACGCCCGCCGCTATTTTGAGGCGGGGGTGTGCAAGTGGCTCAACCGTTACCTCGGTTCGCCTTACAAGGTGGCCAAGATGCTCAGGCTTCAGCCGGGCACGGGGCTTTATGCCGCCGTCGAAACGCTCATGGGGCGGCTGGGCGCCGCCGTGCAGCTCGACTTATACGGCGAGGGCATGAGCGTGGAACATATCGCCGCGCTGGGCGGCAAGCAGATCGCCCGGACCGACTGCGAAAAGCTCTATCAGGTCGCGGCGCGGATCATGTACGGCTTTTACCACGGCAACGAGGCCGAAACGAGCGACGCGCGCTATACGGAGCTGCTGCTTGACAGCGTGAAGGCGGCGCTCGCCTACGGTTCCTGCGCGCTGACGAGCCCGACCGGCCGCGTTTCGGATTTGGCGCTGACGGTGCCGGCGCGGGTCAGTTTCAGCCCCGTCACCGCGCCCGGTTTGCTGGCGCTGGCGCAAACGCTGGCGGGCGGGTTTGTGGATGATCTGAGTTATGAGCAGGATCTGGACACGGTGCTGACGTTCGGCGGCGAAAAGCCGGGCGACGCCGTGCCGCTGAGCCTGTTTGAAAAAATCGGGAAGCTGCTGCGGGAATTTTTGTTCCGACTGTTTCACAAGCAGTAAGGGGGAGCGTTATGTACGAAGCCTTTGATTTGAAAAAGAGCGTGGAGCTGGTTCACCATTACATCACGCACATGGTGGATGAGGCGCAGGATAACCTGCCCTACTGGCTGCTGCTGCCCAACAAAAAACCGGCGGAGGCGGCGCACTGCCGCGTGGATGACGCCGAGCTGGTCGGCTCGTGGTATGAGGGGCTGACCTGCGCCATGCAGGTGCTGAACACGAACGAGGGCGACAACGTCAAACAGTCGCTGCGCCGGCACCTGATGAAATCGTGGGGCGAGCACGGGCTGCGCTTTTGCGAAAAATACCCGTGGACGCACACGGTGCACGCCTCGTTCCATGAAATGGGCTACATCCTGCCCGCGCTCAACCTCATCACCGAGGAATACCCCGACGATGAAGAGGCGGAACGCCGCACGAGCGAGCTCATCCGCGGCATGCGTTCGCTGGTGATCGAGCGCAAGGTGCGCACGTTCTGGTCGGGCGACTTTGTCGAGACCGAGCCGATCTATGAATTCCCCAACGACGTTTACTTAAAAGAGGGCGGCTTTGACCTCACCCGCCACACCGGGCGGGGGGAGCAGCCCATCCGCAACGCGCTCATGCTGCCCGCGCTGGTGCGGCGGTATGAGCTGAAAAACGACGAGGTCGCGCTCGATCTGGCGCGCGGCATCGCCAACTTCGTGCTGGGGCCGTCCCGCTACTTCAACTACAAAATGGAATTTTTCGGCCACGTGCATTCCGCCGCGTGGTTCGCCTACGGGCTGATTTATCTCGGCCGTCTCACCGAAGAGGAACGCTATATCGAAAAAGGCAAAGCGATCTACGATTACATCCGTTCGATCTCCTCCGATTTCGGCTGGGTGCCGGAATACGCCCAGTGGCACCCGATGGAGGAGGAGCACTGCGAGACCTGCTGCGTGCGCGACATGATCATCGCGGCGCACGAGCTGACGAAATGCGGCTATGAGCAGTACTGGAACGATATCAACCTGTTCGCGCGCAATCAGCTCATGGAAAATCAGGTGCGCTACACGGGTTACGTCACCTGCGACAATTCGCTGCCGGATGGCAACGGCATCACCTACCGCGATATCGACAAGCGCATGGTCGGCGGCTTCACCGGCGGCAGCGAGCCCAATTCCATTTCGCTCACGCGCTTCCGTTCCATCGCGGGCTGCTGCGTGGGCACCGCGCCCACGGCGCTGAAGCTGGTGTGGGATACCGCGATCACGAACGAAAACGGCACGTTTGTCGTCAACGTGCCCTGCGAGCGTGAGACCGATCAGCTCAAAATGGAATCCGACCTGCCCAACGAAGGCTGCATCCGGCTGACCGCCAAGGCCGACTGCCGGGCGGGGTTCCGCATATATGACTGGATGGGCGAGAGCCTGACCGTAACGGTCAACGGCAAGCCCGTCACGCCGGAAAAAACCGGCGCGATCCTGTCGGCCGCGTTAAAAGCCGGCGACGTGCTGGCGCTGCGCTTCCCGCTGGAAACGGTCGAAAGAAAAGAACATACGCGCGGCACGGATTACACCGTTTACTGGCGCGGGTGCGACGTGGTCGACCTGACCCCGCGCGGCGAACACGTGCGGCTGTATCAGCGCGATTTGTCGCAGCCCAAATACTACCCGCTGCCCGAAGACGTGGTTTACACGGGCGCGGCCAACATGGGGCCGACCCAGCAGAAATAATGGTCACCTCTGAACATTCTCGTGCGTTCATCTTGCTGGATCTTTTTCCGTCAGCTTTCACAAAAATGCTCGTCAATACACCAAGTATTCACTCCGCTTTTTGTTTCACCTGGCGAAAAAATCTCTTCGCAATCTGAACGCGTCGAATCTTCAGAGGTTCCTAAGAAAAGGAGAACCAAGTATGAGCTTAAAAGAAAAAGCCGTTGCCCTGCGTGACAAGACGTTTTCCTGTTCCTCCGCGTCCATGAAGGAACAGCTCGGCTACGCCGGCGGTTCCCTTGGCAGCGCCATGAGCCGCGACGTCATGGACACCTACAGCGACAAGTTCGGCCGCGATTTCGCCAAGATCAGCGACCGGATGATGCTGATCATCAACAACGCGGCCACAGCGGTCAGCTTTGCGCTGCCGCCCGTGGTGGGCGCCTGGGTCGATTCGCCGCAAAAGGGGCGCATCAGCCACCTGCGCGCCGCCCTGCGCACCATGCCCATCCCCTTTGCGCTGACGGCGCTGCTGCTGTTCATCGTGCCCAGCAGCACCCCGATCTATAATTTTATCTGGATCATCGCGCTGCGCATCCTGTTTGACGCGGCGGACACGTTTTATGACATTGCCATGACGAGCCTCGGCTTCAAGCTCTGCACCGACCCGAAGGACCGCGCGGGCTTTTTCACGCTGGCTTCGCTGGCTTCCACCGTCGGCTCCATGCTGCCCGGCTGGATCATTCCGTTCATCGTCGGCGCGACCGACGATTTGCACAGCAAGCAGTGGCGCTATTTCTACGTGGCGCTGGTGTTCTGCGTGCTGGGCATCGTGTCGATGTATCTGCCTTATTTCACCACCGGCGAGCGGATCGACGCCGCCATCGGCGAGCTGGCGCGCAAGAAGCGCGAGAACGAGCAGGAGCACGTGCAGTGGAACCGCGAGACGATCAGCGCCATCCTGCACAACCGCCCGTTCATGATCGCCCAGCTTTCGCTGATCTTTGAAACGATCCGCAAGGTGACGTTCAAGGCGCTGCCGATCCTGTACGACAACATTCTGGGCGACTTCCGCATGAAGGGCATCATCGACCCGATCAGCGGCGCGCTGTCCTACGTCGGGCTGGCGGCGGTCCCGTTCGTCGGCAAAAAGATCAGCGCGCGCAACATGATGATCGGCGGCTACGGCTACACGTCGTTCTTCTACGTGGTCATGGCGCTGTTCAATTTCGGCGGCAGAACGAAGGGCTCGCGCGGCTTTGACCGCGGGCATATCGACTTCATCCGCAAATTCCGCTGGGTGATCGGCGCCTGCCTCGGTCTGGCGGGCATGCCCAACGCGGCGCAGGGCGCGGCGAAAAAGATCATCATCGCCGATTCGACCGACTACATGGAGTGGTACGGCTACCGCCATTTCGGCACCCAGATCCGCAGCGACGGCATCTTGAGCTCCGCTTCCAACATCATCACCAAGGTCAGCAGCCTGGTGCAGCGCAACCTTTACGATATTTCGCTCATCGCCTCCGATTACAAATACAACACCGACAAAACGGATGCGATCGTCAACAAGTACAAGCTGAAGGAAGCGAAGGTTTCCGAAATCGAAAAGCGCATCCCGACCAACGACAAGTACTGGGGCGTGCTGGGCAAGCTCTTTTTGGCGATCTCGCTGTGCGGGCTCATCGGCAACGTGCTTGCGGGCGCGGTGTTCCTGTTCGATAACTTCACCGGCAAGCGCCGCGATCAGATCTTGGAAGAGCTGAACGTCGAGCGCAAAAAGCGCGAGCTGGTCATGGCGCAGGTGAGCGCCGACGCGGAAGAACCCGCCGAACCGGTCGAATAAAAACAAGGTGAAAAACATGAAAATCTGTATGGCGGCTCCGTATGACGTGACCGATCCGCTTTCGTGGTCGGGCACGCCGCTGAGCGTTTATCAAACCCTGAACCGGCAGCCGGGCGTCGAGGTCACGCCGCTGAACCTGTCGACCTTTTACACGCCGCAAAACGAACGCGCCAACCTGCTGCGCCATCTCGACGTGAAGCAATCGCTGAAAGCAAAATCGCTGGTGTCCCGGCTCGGCCCGGCCGCGATGAACCCGCTCAATTCTCAAATTCTCAACGAGCAGGTCGGGGCAGGGGATTACGACGTGCTGCTCGAGCTGGGCGGTTACCGCAAAACGGGCGATCTGCCGCCCTACTTCGTTTACACCGACGCGTCGCACGACCTGACGCTCGATTTCTATGAAAAAAACGGCGTGCTGCCTTACCCCAGCCGCAGCCGCACGGTGGAGGAATACCGCCGCGCCGCGGACTACGTGGGCGACATCTACCGGCAGGCGGCGGGCGTGCTGTGCATGAGCGAATGGCTGGCGGAGTGTATGGTGCGCCGCACCGGCGTGAGCAAAGAGAAGGTGCACGTGGTCTATGCCGGGGCGAACTGGCACGGCGTGACGCTGCCGCAGAACATCCAACCCAAACAGATCGGCGACAAAAAAGAGATCCATCTGCTGCTCGTGGGCGTGGATTTCGGGCTCAAGGGCGTCGAACTGGTGATGGACGCCGTGAAGGTGCTCAACCAACAGTCCGACCGCACCTACCTCTTCCACGTCTGCGGTATCCGCAACGATTTTGAGCACGACGAGCACGTAATCAACCACGGCTTTATCAGCAAACAGGAGCTCATCGGCTTTTTGCAGGCGAGCGACCTGTTCGTGCTGCCGTCGCATTACGATTGCTTCGGCATCAGCTTTGTGGAGGCGATGACCTTCGGTCTGCCCTGCGTGGGGCGGGCGCGGTGCGCCATGCCCGAGATCATCGACGAGGGCGAAAACGGCGAACTGGTGCACAGCAGCGACCCCGTGGAGCTGGCGGAAAAGATCAGCAGGATCTGCGAAGACCCCGCTTTGTACGCCGCCTATTCCCAAAGCGCCATGCGCAAGGCGGCAAAATTTACGTGGGACAAAACCGCGGAGCGGATGCTCAACGCGATGCGTTCCGCCCGCTAAATTGCGAATCAGGAATGAAAGGCACCTGAAGGATCGCTATCAGCTATCTACTGACATCTGACTACTGAACGCGGCGAAAGCCGCGTTCTTTCTGCTGTTATAAAAAAACAAAAAAATTTTCAAAAAAGGCTTGCAATTCAAAACAAGGTATGTTAATATGTCACAGTATACTGTGTAATAGTGTACAGGTATGCGTTGAAGCGAAAGGTGGCTGCCCGTCGAGGCAGGGAATTTTCGTGGAGCATGTCCGATCAAAGAACCGGGCGACTAGTAAAATAGTACTCACCCCGATCTGCTGCTTTCTCACGGGCGGCTTGGGTGAACTTGCGCTTTTTGACTAGCCGGAAAAAGTATGTTCTGCTTTTCCGGATTTTGAATGGGACGGGTAGAAACACCCGGCACCGTGTGCAAAAAGCGAGGCCCGCCAAATTTTTAGGAGGCGTCATTATGGCAGTCAAAAACAAAATCAGAATCAGACTCAAGAGCTACGATCACAACCTCGTAGACAAAGCGGCAGAAAAAATCGTTGAAACCGCCCGCCGCACCAACGCGCAGGTTTCCGGCCCCGTGCCGCTGCCGACCGAAAAAGAAATCGTCACCATCCTGCGTGCTGTTCACAAGTACAAGGACAGCCGCGAACAGTTTGAGCAGCGCACCCACAAGCGCCTGATCGACATCGTTCGTCCCTCCAACAAAACCGTTGAAGCGCTGACGAACCTCGAGCTCCCCGCGGGCGTCGAAATCGAGATCAAGCTGTAAGCAACCCCTACTTAATTTGCCTGTTCCCTATATTATATACCATATAGTATAGCTCGCTTCAGGTCATGTTGGTGAATGCCAACCAATAACCGAAAGGAGAAAAACAAAATGCAAAAAGGTCTTATTGGCAAGAAGATCGGCATGACGCAGATCTTCGACGAGAACAGCAACGTCGTCCCCGTCACCGTGGTCGAAGCAGGTCCCTGCGTCGTCACCCAGAAGAAGACGGTCGAAACCGACGGCTACGAAGCTGTTCAGCTCGGCTTCCAGGATGTGAAGGTCGAGCGCCTGAGCAAGCCCCTCAAGGGTCACTTTGCCAAGGCTGACGTCGCCCCGAAGAAGGTTCTCAAAGAGTTCCGTCTGTCCGACGTCGCATCCCTCAACGTCGGCGATATCCTCAAGGCCGACACCTTCGAAGTCGGCGCAGCCGTCGACGTCACCGGCACCAGCAAGGGTAAAGGCACCGCCGGCGCCATCAAGCGCTGGAACTTCGGCCGCCTGAAGGAATCTCACGGCACCGGCCCCGTGGCCAGACACGCCGGTTCCCTGGGCGCCTGCTCCGATCCCTCCCGCGTTTACAAGGGCAAGAAGCTCGCCGGTCATCTGGGCAGTGAGAGAGTCACCGTTCAGAACCTCACCATCGTCAAGATCGACGTGGAAAACAACCTCATCGCTATCAAAGGCGCCATCCCCGGCCCCAAGGGTAGCTATGTTATCATCAAAGACAGCGTGAAAGCGTAAGGAAGGAGTGTACTAAATGGCTAACGTATCAGTATTTGATATCAGCGGTGCAAAGGTTTCCGAGCTTGAGCTTGCCGACAGCATTTTTGCCATCGAGCCCAGCATCCCCGCCATGCACCTCGTCGTTGTCAATTATTTGGCAAACCAGCGTCAGGGTACACAGTCGACCCGCACGCGCTCAGAAGTCAGCGGCGGCGGCAAAAAGCCGTGGAGACAAAAAGGCTCCGGCCGCGCCCGTCAGGGTTCCACCAGAGCTCCGCAGTGGTATCACGGCGGCATCGCTCACGGCCCCAAGCCCCGCACCTACGGCGGCTCCATCAACAAGAAGGTCAGAAGGCTGGCTATGAAGTCCGCGCTTTCCTCCAAGGTGGCCGATGATGAGCTTGTCGTGCTGGATTCTTTCAAAATGGACGCCATCAAAACCAAAGAGGTTGTCAAGGTGCTCAGCGCGCTCAACACCGCGAAGAAGACCCTCATCGTTCTCCCCGAGAAAGATGACGTCATCTACAGAAGCGCACGCAACATTGCCGGCGTGAAAGTGACCGTTGTCAACTCTCTGAACGTATACGACATTCTGAACTGCGACACGATGCTCGTTCTCAAGGATGCCGTTGCCAAGATCGAGGAGGTATACGCATGAGCAAGGCCCCGCAGGATATCATCATCCGTCCTCTCATCACAGAGGAAAGCATGGCAGGCGCCGCCTACAAAAAGTACAGCTTTGTCGTAGCGAAGGACGCCAACAAAATCGAGATCGCGCAGGCGGTCGAGGCCCTGTTTGAGGGCGCCAAGGTCGCCAAGGTCAACACCATGAACTGCCTGGGCAAGCTGCGCCGCTACGGCCGCTTCGAAGGCATGACCGCTTCCTGGAAAAAGGCGATCGTCACCCTGACGGAAGATTCCAAGACCATCGAATTCTTCGACGGCCTGATGTAATCGGACCGCCCAGAACCAAAACACCACCAATACAATAATCCGGCGGTAAGGTATGGAGTTCAGACATACTCCGCAAAGCCGCTTTAAGGAGAGTGAAAGTTATGTCTATCAAGGTCTATAACCCGACGACGAACGCCAGACGTAACATGTCGGTTACAGATTATTCCGGGCTTTCCAAGGTCGCTCCTCACAAGAGCCTGCTGACCACCCTCAACAAAAAGTCCGGCCGCAACAGCTACGGCAGAATCACCGTTCGCCATCGCGGCGGCGGCAACCGCAGAAAGTATCGCATCATCGATTTCAAGCGTGACAAGACCGGCATGAACGCCACGGTCGAAACCATCGAATACGATCCCAACCGTTCCGCGCACATCGCGCTGGTCAAGTATGAAGACGGCGAATACCGTTACATCCTTGCTCCCGAAGGCCTCAAGGTCGGCGCAACGGTTCGCGCAGGCGCTGACGCCGACATCATCGCCGGCAACGCCCTGCCCCTGCTCAACATCCCGGTCGGTACCTTCATCCACAACGTTGAGCTTTACCCCGGCCGCGGCGGCCAGCTCGCCAGAGCAGCCGGCAACGGCGCTCAGCTCATGGCAAAAGAAGGCGGCTTCGCCCTGCTTCGTCTGCCCTCCGGTGAACTGAGAAACGTCCCCATCACCTGCATCGCAACCATCGGCGTCGTCGGCAACGGCGACCACGAAAACGTCAAGATCGGTAAAGCGGGCCGCACCCGTCACATGGGCATCCGCCCGACCGTTCGCGGTTCCGTCATGAACCCGAATGACCATCCACACGGTGGTGGTGAAGGCAAATCCCCGATCGGCCGTCCCGGCCCGGTCACCCCGTGGGGCAAGCCCGCGCTCGGCCTGAAGACCAGAGCCCGGAAAAAGCCTTCCGACAAGCTGATCGTCAAGCGTCGTAACGGCAAGTAAGAGTGAGAGGAGCGAATAACGAATGAGCAGAAGTACTAAAAAAGGACCTTTCGTGCAGCCCAAGCTGCTCAAGAGAGTCGTCGAAATGAACAAGACCGGCGAAAAGGTCGTTCTCAAGACCTGGAGCCGCAGCTCGACAATATTCCCCGACTTCGTCGGCCACACCTTCGCCGTTCATGATGGACGCAAGCACGTTCCGGTTTACGTTACGGAAGATATGGTCGGTCACAAGCTCGGTGAATTTGCGCCGACCAGAACCTTCAGAGGTCATGCCGGCTCCAAAACATCGAATTCGGGTAAATAAGGTCGAAAGGAGTGTAATTTATGCAAGCAACTGCAAAAGCAACCTATGTGCGCATTACGCCTCGTAAGGTTCAGATTGTGCTTGACTTGATCCGCAATCAACCTGTTGATAAAGCGGCAGCAATTCTCAAATACACGCCCAAGGCCGCGTGTGAACCGGTTGGCAAGCTGCTCAAGGCCGCCATTGCCAACGCCGAAAACAACTTTGACATGGATACCTCCAAGCTCTATGTTGCCGAGTGCAACGTGGGCGCGGGTCCCATCCTCAAAAGAATCAGACCCAGAGCGCAGGGTCGTGCGAACCGCATCAACAAGAGAACGTCGCACATCACCATCACGCTGGCAGAGAAAGAGGAGGCCTAATCATGGGACAGAAAATCAATCCGACCGGTCTTAGAATCGGCGTCATCAAAGATTGGGAATCTCGCTGGTATGCCGATAAGGCTACCTTCGGCGATACGCTCGTAGAAGATTACAAGCTTCGTGAATATCTTCTCAAAACGCTTGCTCCCGCCGGCGTTCCGAAGGTTGAGATCGAGCGCGACGCCAAGCGTGTTCGCATCAACATCCACTGCGCGAAGCCCGGCATGGTCATCGGCCGCGGCGGCTCCGAGATCGAAAAGCTCAAGAAGATCTGCGAAAAGAAGCTTTCCGGCGCGCAGGAGGTTTTCATCAACATCGTTGAAATCAAGCAGCCCGACCTCGACGCGCAGCTCGTTGCCGAGAACATCGCCGCTCAGCTTGAAAAGAGAGTTTCCTTCCGCCGCGCGCTCAAGCAGGCCATCGGCCGCACCATGAAGCTCGGCGCCAAGGGCATCAAAACGCAGGTTTCCGGCCGCCTGGGCGGCGCTGAAATCGCCCGCACCGAACAGTACCACGAAGGCACCATTCCGCTGCAGACCATCCGCGCCGACATCGATTACGGCTTTGCGGAGGCCCGCACCACCTACGGCGCCATCGGCGTGAAGGTGTGGATCTACAAGGGCGAGGTCCTTCACGACACTCGCAAACCCCGCCGGGAAGGAGGAGCACGATAATGCTGTTACCCAAGAGAGTCAAATACCGCAGACAGCAGAGAGGCCGCCTCAAGGGCGCCGCTCACCGCGGTAATAAAGTGAACTACGGGCAGTTCGGCCTTATGGCTCTGGAACCCGCGTGGATCACTTCCAACCAGATCGAAGCAGCCCGTATCGCTATGACGCGTTACACCAAGCGCGGCGGTCAGGTCTGGATCAAGATTTTCCCCGACAAGCCCATTACCGAAAAACCCGCCGAAACCCGCATGGGCTCCGGTAAAGGTTCCCCGGAATACTGGGTCGCAGTCGTCAAGCCCGGCCGCGTCATGTTTGAGATCGCCGGCGTCGACGAAGCTGTGGCGCGCGAGGCGCTCCGCCTTGCGGCAAACAAACTGCCCATCAAGTGCAAGTTTGTGACTAAGGAAGAAACGGATGGTGAGCAATCATGAAAGCCAGTGAAATCAGAAAGCTTTCCGCGAAAGAGCTGGATGCTAAGCTGCTTGAGCTGAAGGACGAGCTGTTCAAACTGCGCTTCCAGCAAGCCGTTAATCAGCTCGACAACCCAATGCGCATCAGTGCCGTCAAAAAGGATATCGCCCGCATCAAAACGATCCAGCGCGATATCGAACTGCACGGCACAGACGCTTGAGAACAGGGAGGTCAGTTTCAATGAGCGAAAGAAATCTCAGAAAAACCAGAGTCGGCATCGTGACCAGCGACAAGATGGAAAAGACCGTCGTCGTCTCCGTGAAGGATAAGGTCAGACACCCGCTCTACAAAAAGATCATCAACAACACGATCAAGCTCAAGGCGCACGACGAAAACAATGAGTGCGGCATCGGCGACCGTGTTCTCGTTATGGAAACCCGTCCCATGTCGAAAGACAAGAGATGGCGTGTGGTCGAGATCATTGAGAAAGCCAAATAATTTTGGCGCAACTGTAAGGAGGCACACACTGTGATTCAGCAACAGACATACTTAAAGGTGGCCGACAACACAGGCGCAAAAGAGATTATGTGCATTCGTGTTCTCGGCGGTTCCAGAAAAAGATACGCTCATATCGGCGATGTCATCGTTGCTTCTGTTAAGAAAGCAACGCCCGGCGGAGTTGTCAAAAAAGGCGATGTTGTGAAGGCTGTCGTAGTCCGCACGGCGTTCAGCATCCGCCGCGAAGACGGTTCCTACATTCGTTTCGACGAAAACGCTGCCGTTCTGATCAAGGATGACAAGAATCCGAGGGGCACCCGTATTTTCGGGCCGGTGGCCAGAGAGCTTCGTGAAAAAGATTACATGAAGATCCTCTCCCTCGCTCCCGAAGTGCTTTGATGGAGGTAGTCAGTAATGAATAAGCTTCATGTTAAGAAGGGCGATGAAGTCGTCGTCATCAACGGTAAATACCGCGGCAAAAGAGGCAAGGTCCTCGAGGTTTCCCCGTCTGAAGGCAAGGTCATTGTCGAAGGCGTCAACATCGTGACCAAGCACGTCAAACCCAAAAGAATGGGTGAGCCCGGCGGCCTGATCAAGGCTGAAAGCGCGCTCTATGCCGACAAGGTTCAGCTCATCTGCCCCAAATGCGGCAGACCGACCAGAACCGGCAGCAAGATCAACGCGAAGGGTCAGAAAGTTCGCACCTGCAAGAAGAGCGATTGCTCGGCAGAATTTTAAGGGAGGGACATGACACATGGCACAGCTCAAGATTCAGTATAACAACGAGATCGCGCCTGCTCTGATGAAGAAATTCGGTTACAAGAGCGTCATGCAGATCCCGAAGCTCGACAAAGTCGTCATCAACGTCGGCTGCGGCGAAGCCAGAGACAACCCGAAGGTCATCGACGCGATCATGACCGACATTTCCACCATCACCGGCCAGAAGCCCGTCATCTGCAAAGCGAAGAAGTCCGTTGCGAACTTCAAGCTGCGTGAAGGCATGAACATCGGCGTGAAGGTCACCCTGCGCGGCGAAAGAATGTACGAGTTTGTGGAACGCTTTTTCAACCTCGCGCTGCCCCGCGTGCGCGACTTCCGCGGCATCAACCCCAACTCGTTTGACGGCAAGGGCAACTACTCCATGGGTCTCAGAGAACAGCTCGTGTTCCCGGAGATCGATTACGACAAGATCGACAAGGTCAGAGGCATGGATATCTGCTTCGTGACCACCGCAAAAACCGACGAAGAAGCTCGTGAGCTGCTTACGCTGATGGGCGCTCCGTTTGCGAAATAAGGAGGGATAACTGTGGCCAAAACATCCATGAAGGTTAAGCAGGCTCGCCCCGCGAAATATTCAACAAGACAGTACAACAGATGCAAGATCTGCGGTCGGCCGCACGCCTATCTTCGTAAATACGGAGTATGCCGCATCTGCTTCAGAGAACTGGCGCATGACGGCCAGATCCCCGGCGTTAAGAAAGCTAGCTGGTAACAGAGCAATTGCAAAGGAGGTAACGAGATGCAAATCACTGATTCCATCGCTGATATGCTGACCAGAATCCGCAACGCGAATTCCGCCAAGCACGACACAGTGAAGGTTCCCGCGTCCAACATGAAGAAGGCAATTGCTCAGATTCTTGTTGATGAGGGTTACATCAAGAGCTATAAGGTTGAAGACGACGGCAAGCAGGGCATGATCACCATCACCCTCAAGTACGGCGCCAACAAATCTCAGGTTATTACCGGTTTACGCAGAGTTTCCAAGCCCGGCCTGCGTATGTACACCAACTGTGAGGATATCCCTCAGGTCATGAAAGGCCTGGGCATCGCGATCCTCTCCACACCCAAGGGCGTTATGACTGACAGGGATGCGCGCAAAGCCAACGTCGGCGGCGAGATCCTTGCGTTCGTTTGGTAAGGAGGTGCTGCAACATGTCAAGAATCGGCAAATTACCCATCGTGATCCCCGCCGGTGTTGAAGTCACTGTTGATGGCAGCACCGTCACCGTTAAGGGCCCCAAGGGCACCCTTTCACAAACTTTCAGCAGCAAAATGACGATCGAGAAGGACGGCGAAACCATCAAGGTGACCCGCCCCAACGACGAAAAAGAAAACCGTTCGCTTCACGGCCTGACCCGCACGCTCATCGCCAACATGGTTCACGGCTGCCACGAAGAATTCAAGAAAGAGCTTGAAATCAACGGCGTCGGTTACCGTGCTCAGCTGCAGGGCAAAGACCTTGTCATGAACATCGGTTATTCCCACCAGGTCGTGATGACTCCTCCCGAAGGCATCAAGATCGAAGTGCCGAACCCCAACAAGATCGTTATTTCCGGCCCCGACAAGCAAAAGGTTGGCCAGTTTGCTGCGGAAGTTCGCGAGAAGCGTCCGCCGGAACCCTACAAGGGCAAAGGCATCAAGTACGCTGACGAACACATCCGCCGCAAGGAAGGCAAAGCCGGTAAGGGCGGCAAATAAGATTTGAAGGAGTTGAAACGAAATGGTTAAAAGACCTGAAACAAGAAAGGCGAGAGACGCCCGTCATGCAAGAGTTCGTAAAAAGATCTCCGGCACGCCGGAGTGTCCGCGCCTGAGCGTATTCCGCTCCCTTCAGCACATCTATGCACAGCTGATCGACGACGTCAACGGCGTTACGCTGGCGTCCGCATCCACTGTTGAGAAGGATTTCGCAGAATACGGCGGCAACAAAGCAGCCTCCCGCAAGGTTGGCGAAGCATTGGCAAAGCGCGCCGCTGCCAAGGGCATTGAATGCTGTGTCTTTGACAGAGGCGGTTACATCTACCACGGCCGTGTGCAGGAACTGGCCGAAGGCGCCCGTGAGGGCGGCCTGAAGTTCTGAGTAAGGAGGGTACTACTTTGGCTAAAATTGATGCATCGGCATATGAACTCACAGAGCGCGTTGTAGCCATCAACCGCGTTTCCAAAACCGTCAAGGGCGGCCGTATCTTCAAGTTTGCCGCTCTGGTCGTCGTCGGCGACGGCAACGGCATGGTGGGCTTCGGCCTTGGCAAATCCGGCGAAGTTCCGGACGCCATCCGCAAGGGCATCGAAGACGCGAAGAAGAACCTGTTCAGAGTTTCTCTGAAGGGCTCCACGATCCCGCACGAAGTCATCGGCAAGTTTGGCGCAGGCGTTGTTCTGCTCAAGCCCGCCGCTCCCGGTACCGGCGTTATCGCCGGCGGCCCCGTGCGTGCCGTTGTTGAAACGGTCGGCATCAAAGACATCCGTTCCAAGGCGCTGCGTTCCAACAACCCCTGCAACGTTGTCAGAGCGACCATCGACGGTCTCAAGCAGCTTCGCACCATCGACGAGGTGGCCGCGATCCGCGAGAAGTCCGCAAAAGAAATTCTTGGTTAAGGAGGGTGGAAAACATGGCAGATATTAAGGTAAAGCTGGTCAAAAGTCTGATCGGTTCCAACAAGAGCCAGATTGCCACCGCTCACGCGCTCGGTCTTCACAAGATCGGCGATGAAAAGGTTCAGCCCGACAACCCCGCCACCCAGGGCAAAGTGAACAAGATCGTTCACCTTGTTCAGGTCAGCGAAGCGTAAGCAAGGAGGCACTTTGACATGAAATTACATCAACTTTCACCGGCGCCCGGCTCAACGTCTGAGCGCAAGCGCATCGGTAGAGGTCCGGCCTCCGGCCAGGGCAAAACCGCCGGTAAAGGTCACAAGGGCCAGAAGGCCCGTGCCGGCAGAGGCATGAGAGCCGGCTTTGAAGGCGGCCAGATGCCCCTTCAGAGAAGACTCCCCAAAAGAGGCTTCAACAACATCTTCGCCAAGAAGATCGCAATCGTCAACCTGTCCGCTCTCGATGCCAAGTTTGAAGATGGCGCCGTTGTCGACATCGACGCGCTCATCGCATCGGGGCTGATCAAAAAACAGCTCGACGGCGTAAAAGTTCTCGGCAACGGCGAGATCACCAAAAAGCTCACCGTCAAGGTCAATGCTTTTTCGGAGTCCGCCAAAGCGAAGATCGAAGCTGCCGGAGGAAAGGCAGAGGTGATCTGAATTGCTGAAAACGATCATCAACGCATGGCGCATTGCCGACCTGCGTAAAAAGCTTCTGTTCACAGCGTTCATCATCCTCATCTTCCGCATCGGCGCGGCGATCCCCGTGCCGTTCACCAACATCGCCGAAGGCGGCATCCTCAAGGGCGCAGCCGAAGGCACTTTCATGAGCTACCTGAGCATGATGACAGGTGATGCGTTCAACTACGGTACGATCTTCGCCATGTCCATCACCCCGTACATCAACGCATCCATTATCATGCAGCTCCTGGCCGTGGCCATTCCTCCGCTGGAACGGCTTTCCAAAGAGGGCGAAGAGGGTCAGAAG
>CAMJHI010000007.1 GCA_946405475.1 uncultured Clostridia bacterium | reverse complement strand
GTTTCAGCTTACAACACCGTTGAAGTCAATTCTGACGACGGAACCGATTCGGTAGGGGATATGTCAGATTACTTTATTTACAATCAGGACCGCAATAAGCTCGGAAAAGACGGTATCCCCTTCGGCGATTACATTCAGTGGCGCATTTCCGTCAACGACCGCGGCGGCGATATCGCCGGCAAGGTTCTTTATGATGACGGCTTTGCCGATGAGCGCAACGAAACGATCAACGGCACCAACGGCATCGTCGTGCAAAGAGGCTGGGCCGACGCGACGCCCGGCGTCGATTACGAGTTTGTTTACAACAACAGCGGCGATATCGTTGGCATCCGTTTCCTGCCGGCCGACGGCAGCACCCCCAACACCAACACGTATCACGTCACTTACTACACGTACCCCGACGTGGCCTACGGCGAGACCGACGTGGAACACAACGAGGCGGAATTTGACGGCGACACCGCTGCCTACGACGTTGTGTTTGAGGGCGGCGATATCAGCAAAACCGAGGACGGTGACGACGACGTCGGCAACAACCAGCACGTGATGACCTGGACGGTCGACGTCAAGGTCCCCACCGGCGGCATCGCGGCGGGCACTACCTTCACCGACACCCTGACCCCGGTCGGGCACTACATGACGCAAGCGCAATATGACGCCCTTGTGACCGCGCTTCAGAACGCGTGGGGTTCGGATATTTCCGTTTCTCCGATCTACACCGATAACCAGATCACCGGCTACACCTTCACCGTCGGCGTCAACAGCAGCGGTTATCTGATGGATGACGGCTATGTGGAAGAGATCGTCTGGCAGTACCAATCCACCGGCGATATGACCGGCAAGGCCACGGAAAATTTCATCAATACGATTACCGACGGCAACAAGACGCTGCCGGTCGTCAACACCATCAGCCCGCACGTCAAAAAGCTGAACGTCAGAAAAATCAACGACTGGCAGTCGACCTTCTCCGAAAGTCCGACCACGCTGACCTTCGATTATGAGGAAGACGCCGACACGGTGTTTGTCTGGATCGCAAAGGTCACGCCGGTGCCCGGAACGCAGCAGTTCCGCGTCACCGACGTTCTTCCCGAAGGCGTTGAGCTTCTCGGCATCAAGGTCAGAAACTACCTTTCTCTCTACAACTATCAATACGACGAGGAGCCCGACTATAACCTGACCATTGCACCCGACGGGACGATTTCCGGCGATATCGGTTATATGTGGAGTCAAAGAACAACTGCGTCCGGTTCCGTTTCCACCACCGCTGACGGCAGGACGACGGCTGACGTGATCCTGACAGCCGTCTCCCCAAACTCCACCTTGTTCGCCAGCGACTTTTACGTGGTTTATTATTGTAAGCTCGCTGAGGACGCATGGCCGCAGAACGGCACGGTGCGCCTGAATCTTGACAACACGATCCACGTCACGGCCAACGGCGACGATTACGGCCAGGCCGATAACGAGATCATCATTGACGCGACCAAAACGGAAAAAGTGGTCGGCAAGATGGGCGTGTGGGACAAGAACACCCACATGATCACTTATACGGTCGACATCAACCCGCTGGCTGAAAATCTGCTGACAAGCAGCAGCGGAACGCTTGACCCAGAGTGGCTGCAGTTTACCGACGTGCTCACATACGCGGCGCATCAGGGCACGGGCACCGGCGAGGTCGTGCTCAACCTGAATTCCGTGACGCTCGAAAAAGAGGTCAACGGCGTCTGGAGCACGGTGCCGAATTTGCAGTGGACCGCCCACACGCAGGTCGATCCGGACAATGCCGATCAAAAGCAGGCGCTCATCGAAATGAGCATCCCCGACAGCACGCATCTGCGCCTGACCTACGTTTATCACGTCAACAGCTCGATGGCCGACGGCATCACGCTTGACAACTCGGCGATGGTGGAAGGCCACGGCGATGAATCCGGCGACAACAACACCCATATCGAGGTGGAGGACTTCCAGACGTCCGGTGATTCGAGCTACAAGGAGTATCGCCTCATCAAAATCGATCAGGAGGACGGCCATCCGCTTTCCGGCGCGGTGTTTACCGTGCATGCCTGGAACGCCCAGACCAGCTCCTGGGTCGCGACCGAAAAGATCTACACGACCGATAACGACGGTAAGATCATCATCAAAGTAACGGATGAATATGAAAACGGCACGAAGATCTACGCCAAGGATACCGCTTACTGTATTATTGAAACTTCGGCGCCGACCGGCTATATGCTGCCGGAAAACCCGCACCCGTTCTACTTCTGGTTCAGTGATCATGCGGCGGCTCCGACGAACGGTCCGGCTGACTTTATGCAGACGGCGGCCGACGTTTCGACCTCCAGCCACAGGATCGAAGCCGAAAACCAATGCCTGCCGGACGATTATGTTTTTGACCTCGGCGTTTTCGACGTGAAGCTGCTGCCTTCTTTCCTTGCTCTGGCTGCCGCGGGCATCGGCGCCTCGCTGATTATCTGCAAATCGCTCAAAAAGAAGTATAACGATGCTCAGGTATAACAAAAGATCTGCTGCAATTTGAACCGTTCGTTGTTCAATGCAGCAGGTTTTTTTGTCTTTGCCGCGCTGTTTTCCGATTTGTTTTTGTTTGTTGTTGAAGAATGAAAAACAGCGTGATATACTGAAAAGAAAAAGGCCGCCGGTTCGGTTTGGCGGCGCACGGGGAACGGTCATGGATTCAAAAAATGTCAAATTGATCGAACACGACGGCAGAACAAAGCTGCCGTACGTTTTTTTGCTGGTTGTGATTTATATCGCGTTTATCGGGCTTGGCGTGCCGGATTCTCTGATCGGCTCCGCCTGGCCGGCGATGCATACGGAGCTGAACGTGCCGCTGGAAGCGGTGAGTATTCTCACGATTCTGATTTCCGGCTGCACGGTGCTGTCCAGCCTGTTTAGCGCGCGTGTGCTCAATCGGCTGGGCACGGCGAAAACCACGGCTTTCAGCACGGCTATGACGGCTGCGGCGCTTATCGGCTTTTCCGCGGCGCCTCGTTTTGTTTTGATGATCCCGCTGGCCGTTTTGCTGGGCCTTGGCGCCGGTGCGATCGACGCCGGTCTGAACCATTATGTGGCGCTTCATTTCAAGGCCGGTCACATGAATTTTCTCCACTGCTTCTACGGCGTCGGCGTGACGCTCAGTCCTTATCTGATGGCCATGGCGCTGGATCGCGTGGGTTGGCGCAGCGGTTACCGGTATGCGTTTTTCGTGCAGGCAGCGATCACGCTGCTGCTGGTGGTGTCCGTGCCGCTGTGGCAAAAAGGCGGCGTGGCCGGGTCGGCGGAAGAAGAGCCGACCGTCAACCTCACGCTGCCGCAAATGATCCGGCGAAAGGAAGTGCGGCAGGTCTGGGTCATCATGCTGGCCACGAACGCGATCGAGTACGCCTGCGGGGTCTGGGGCAGCTCTTATCTGGTGAGCGAAAAAGGCTTCGACGCCAAACACGGCGCACTGGCGCTGACGATCTATTACGCGGGCATGTCGCTGGGCCGCTTCGTTTCCGGCCTGCTTTCCGAA
This sequence comes from uncultured Clostridia bacterium, assembly GCA_946405475.1. Classification (GTDB taxonomy): domain Bacteria; phylum Bacillota; class Clostridia; order Oscillospirales; family Acutalibacteraceae; genus UBA8612. The sequence continues at coordinate 18,191 of CAMJHI010000007.1, read as the reverse complement.
AAAGTCAAAACGTGGCGGCGCATCGGCATCGGCGCGGCCGTCATTGCCCCGGCCGTCGTCCTCATCCTGCTGCCGCTGCCGGGCGCGGCTTCGGTGGTCGGGCTGTTCCTTGTGGGGCTGGGCAACGGGTCGATCTATCCCAACCTGATCCATTTGACGCCGCACAATTTCGGCAGGGGAGTGTCGCAATCCATCATGGGCTCGCAGATCGCCTTTGCCTACATCGGCGTCATGCTGGCGCCGCCGCTGGTCAGCCTCATCAGCAAAACGGCGGGGATGCAGGCTTACCCGATCCTGCTTGCCGCGCTTTATGTCATCATGGTCGTGATGCTCAAGTGCTTTGCCGGTCAGTTGAAAAAACAGGGCCGCTATGATACAACCGTTTGACGGGGGAGATAACGGTATGAACGATCCCAACCAAAAATTCGATCCGGACAGCTTTTTGTCTCCCGACGTGTCTTACGCGCCGGTCTACATCTGGGTGTGGAACGACGTGTGCACGCGCGCGCTCATCGACGAGCAGCTTGATGAGATGCAGCGTATGGAGATCCGCGCCTTTTACATTCTGGCGGAACCGAAGGCCTTTCGGCCGGACAGCATGCCGACCAACCTGGAGCCGGATTATCTTTCTCCGGCTTTTTTTGATTTGTGCGCCTATGCCATCGGGCAGGGGAGCGCGCGCGGCATGCGCTGCTGGCTTTATGATGAGGGCGGCTGGCCCTCCGGCGGCGCCTGCGGCCGCGTTCTGCGGGATCATCCCGAATATGCCCGACAGGTTTTGACTTTTTGTGAACGACCCTTTTTCGCCGGTGAGATCTACCGCCGCTCCTCGCCGGACGTTCTGGCCGCTTTTATCCGCGATGAGCAGCTGATCGAAGAACCGTACCGCTTTGCTTCCGATACGGTCGTGACCGAATACAGCATCCGTCGGCAGATCGGTTCGGCTTCGGATTACCCCGATCTGCTCGATCCCGACGCGACGGCGTACTTTATCCGCCTGACGCATGAGCCGTATGCCGCCGCGCTCAAGGGTGCTTTGGGGCGGGCAGTGACCGCCGTGTTCACCGACGAACCCAAGGCGCCGCTCTGCCCGTTTAACCGGGAACTGGCCGCGCGGTATGAGGCCGCTTACGGCGAATCGATCCTGCCTTATCTGCCCTGGCTCGCCAAAAGAAAGGCCGCGACCCCGGCGACCGCGCCGGTCCTGACCCGCTGGTATGATCTGTGCAGCCGCGTGTTCTGCGAGCATTTTCTGCTGCCCTGCAAACAATGGGCGAACGAGCATGATCTGATTTTTACCGGGCATCTGGATAAGGATCACGAGCCGCTCGGCTGTCTGCGCGGCGGCGGGAATTTTCATCTGATGCGCGCGCTGCGTTGCTTCGATCTGCCGGGCGTGGACGTGATCTGGCGGCAGATCTGTCCCGAAACCAAGGTGACGGTCAGAAATGAAATGAACGGCTGCAACGGCTTTTTCCCGCGTTACGCTTCCTCTGCCGCGGCACAGACCGGCGGTCGGCTGGCCATGGCGGAGATTTTCGGCGTTGCGGGGCCGGGGCTGACTTATGACGATATGCGGTTCACCGTCGGCTATCTGGCGGTGCGCGGCGTCAGCGTCTTCAACCTGTTCAACTTTCCCCTCGGGCGAACGGGCGCGCTGCTGGCGCAGGAGCTGCCGGTCTTTACGGAGCAGCAGCCCTATTGCGCCGATCTGGCGCAGTTCAACCGGTATCTGGAACGGCTGTCCTTTGTGTCTTCGTGGGGGGAGCGAGTGTGCGATACGGCTCTGTATTATCCCATCGGTGATTTCCAAAGCGGCCTTCGGGCAGAGCAGACGGCGCAGGCATTTGAGGCGCTCGGGCGCGCACTGGAAGACAGGCTGGTCGATTTCGATGTGATCGACGACGACGTGATCCAGGCGGCAACGGGCGCGCAGGGTGGACGCCTTTGCGTCGGTCATGCGGCCTACCGCCGCGTGATCCTCCCCGAAAACGCAACCATTCCGCCTGAAACGCAGCAGGTACTGGAACAGTTCGTTCAGGGCGGCGGCCGCGTGTCATACGGCTTGCCCGATGATCTCGACCCGGCGGTTCCCGTTGCGGGTGCGGGCTTGCGCGTCATGCGCCGAAAATCCGGCAATGAATCTCTGCTGATCCTGTTCCGGGAAGGCGGCGAAAGCGGCGATTACCGCGTTTCTCTGCCCGATCGGCACGGTTATCGGTTAAACATAGAAGACGGCAGTCTGCAGTGTCTGGCAACCGAAAACGGGGCTCTGCCGCTCACGCTTGCCGTGGGCGAAACGGCCGTGATCCTGCTCACCGACGAAGACTTGTGCGCGGAAAGCCCGCGCCGTTTTTGCAGAAGCTTTGAATTGTCAGGCGGCTTCTGCCTGCACAAGGCGCGGGAGCTTTCCTGCGGTGAAACAGGTTTTGAAATCAAAATGCACGACGAAGCGGCTCGGCCCGTTGACCTTGGTGATTGGTCGGCGCAGTTCGGCGCGGCTTATTCGGGCAGCGGCGTTTATGAAACGACTTTTTCGCTGCCGGATGACGCGATCGGCGCGAACGGTCAGCTCACGCTGGGCGACGTGCGCTTTACGGCCGCCGTTTCCCTCAACGGTCGGCTGCTGGGCACGGCGCTCGCGCCGCCTTACCGGTTCCCGGTCCCGGCCGGGGTGCTGAAAGCGAACAATCAGCTGCAAATCGTCGTGACGAACACCTCTGCCAACTGGTACGTCGCCACCGACTATTTTGACAAGTGGAGCATCAAGGCGTTGTCTCCGTATTTTGAAGGGGAATTATCTTATGCGAGAGACTCGGCTACGGGCGGCCTCTTCGGCCCCGTCCGGCTGGAAACGGAATGATCTGCGAAAACACGAGCACGTGGCTTCAAGACGTTTCGAGCAGGGGAGAGGGCAAAAGATCAAGGAGTTTGATTGCGTCAGATCAGAGTCCGCCTGATCGCCGTTACCTGAATCATTTATAATGAAAGCAAATACTCTATCTTGGCGTCGGATGAGGATGTCAGTCTCAACCGTGAGCATATCCGGCTGAAGGAGCCGCATAAGACGCACACATGACCAATCAAACAGGTAAATAGCGCCCTGACAGAAAACACGACAGCGTGTGATCCGTCAGGGCGCCGCCATTTTCCAAACCGGATCCCCCGGAGCATGGCGTTTTGCTGTGCCGCGGGGGGGCGATCTGTCTTTGACCGGGCGACCGGCAGACGGGTCGTTCTTTTTTATAATACATATAGATACAAAACTGTAAGGAGGGAAAACCGTTAGTCCGCTTCTCCCGCGCAGGAGAAAATGATTTTTATCTATTTATTTTACAAAAGTTTTTCGTATTGTGAAAAAATACTGTACATTTTCAACAAATTTATTATTTCAAATTGGAAAATATTTGATGTTTTCGTTTTGAATATTACAAAGATGAAAATAAAACACAAAAATAGCGGGCACAAATCAAGAAAAATGTACGAAAACCATACATTAATCATAAATTTGTATTGTTAATTGCGAGTTGTGCAACTTGCACAAAATCGTTTATTTTTGCAAAAATATTTTGTTTGACTTTCCCAAAAATTTGTGTTACCATTAGGTCGCAGCAGAAAACAAACCCCAATCAGAACCCACTCATCATTCCCGGCTGGTTCCGGTCGGTGAACCGGAGGAACGACAATGAACGAAATGTTATACGGTGGAGCAATCGGCGTGGTTGCCGGACTTGCCATGAACCGCATTGCCGTCTTCCAGGTGAAACGCAGAACCGAAGACAGCGCCAAACGGGAAGCGATCGACAACCTTGTTCTGGCTGTGATCTGGGCCCTGATATCCGGCGTTTTGTTTGCTGTAATATTCAAGCTCTACGGGACAACGGCGAAACGATTGGAATACGCCGCCTACCTCTCGATAGCGCTTGCGATTGGAGTGGTTGACCTTGATATTCAAAAAATCCCGAACCTCTCTGTGCTGGCTCTTTTAGTCGTTCGTTCGGCTGCTGTGATTTATGAGCTTGTCACCGGGGTTTCGGCGAAGGGCGCCCTCTTCCCGTCGGCAATCGGACTGGCCGCCGCCTTTATCCTCTACCAACTCCCGATGCTGTTTCGCATCCCGATCGGTGTGGGTGACGTAAAATTCGCTTCGGCGATCGGCTTTTGTCTCGGGATCTTCGGCTTCCTGCAATCCGCCATCATCATGGCCATAGGGCTGGTATTCTTCCTGGTTTACCTGATGGCGCGAAAAAAAGGAAACCTCAAAACGAAAGTTCCGATGGGTCCTTTTTTAGCCCTGGGAAGTATCGCAACCATCCTGTACCCCGTGTTCACAGGGATGGAACAGCAGATTTTTTCAAAGCTGTAACACAAAATCACAGTACCAAAACTGAACGGAGGAAAGAAAAATGTTACGCAAATGGTTTCAAGATGAAGAAGGGCAAGGCATGGTAGAATACGGCCTGATCATCGCCCTCATCGCAATCGTCGTTATTGTAGCACTTGTGCTGCTTGGCCCGAAGATCAGAGATATCTTCCAGAGAACCAACGAAGTCATTGACGAAGCCGGTGTCACGACGGCAGGTGCGGGCGGCTAAGCATAAAAACCGCAGCCGCTCCCCGATCAAAACTTTACTTATAACGTAACCTGTATTTAGGAGGAACATAAAAATGTTAAGAAAATGGTTTGCCGATGAAGAAGGCCAGGGCATGGTAGAATACGGCCTGATCATCGCCCTCATCGCAATCGTCGTTATTGTAGCGCTTGTCCTGCTCGGCCCGAAGATCAGAGATATCTTCCAGAGGACCAATGAAGTCATTGACGAAGCAGGGGTCACGACCGCAGGTGCAGGCGGCTGATCGTAACGCCTGAACAACACGAACATAACACCGCAAATCAACAGGGCAGGCTTGCAGGTTTGCAGCCTGCCCGTTTTAACAAAGCATCATTCCCGCTGACGGAATAAATGAATACAAGAACCGACAGGTCGAAAGCGGGTTTCATCGCTTTCGGCTTGTTTGCTGATATTTCGCCTATAATTCGCAAATTGGAGGTGACCGGCATGAAAAAACGGCGTACCCGAAGACGGCTTCGGGGGGAAGACGGGCAGGCAATGCTTGAGTTTGCGCTGGTTCTGCCGATTTTTCTGCTGATTCTCTTCGGCATTCTGGAGTTCGGCTGGCTGTTCTACAACCAGCTCGCGCTGAACAACATCTGCCGGGAGGGCGCGCGTTACGCCGTTGTCAGCACGGCGGAAGACCATGACACGGAAGGCATCCTGCGGCACATCGAAAACTACGTTGCCGACACCTATACGATGGATGACGTTTCCGTTTCGGTCACCTATACGAAGCCGCTCGACCCCTTGAGCGGCGACGTGGTCATCTACGCCGAAAAAGAGTACCACTATCTCACGCCGATCATCAGCACGGTAACGGGGGAAGACACCCGAACGCTTTCCGCGCAGGTGGTCATGAAAGTCGAGTCATAGAAAGGTCGGAACCGTATGAGAAAAATTTATCTGTTTGCCGTGATCTTTGCGCTGCTCGCCGGCGTCGCAACCTATTTTTTCGTCAACAGCCTCAAGCATAATTCCGCCGTCACCGGCGTGAAGGAAGCGGATGTGCTCATCGCCATGGTGGACATTGAACCGGATACGGTCGTCACGCCCGATATGTTTCAGGTGCTGCGGCTGCCCGTTACCTCCATAACCTACGGCACGCTGGTGAACGCTCAGGAGATCAACGGCTTTATGGCGACCGAAACGATCCGCAAGGGCGAGCAGGTACTCGCCTCAAAGCTGACAGACCTGCGGGAGGACGACGGCGGCTTGGAGAGCAACGGGGAATACCGGCTTTCCTACCATTTAGGCGAAGGGAAATACGCCTACACCATCACGGTGGGCGAAACCAACGCCGTGGCTCTGTTCCTGCGCGCGGGGGATTACATTCACATTTACGACGCGATGGCACCCGAAGCGGTCAATCCGATCCTCAAAAACATTCCCGTGTTGCACGTCGGCACCTATTCCGACTACAAAATGACCAAGTCGGGCGTGGAAACCACATCCTATGCGATGATCACGCTTTGCGTGACCGAGCAGCAGATCGAAACGCTGTTGAAGACCGGCGAAAACATCCGCGTTGCGCTGGTTCCCTATGAAGAAGGGGCGTCGCTTGTGACGGTGCCGACCGAACCCGCGACCGATGAGGAAGGCAGCACCCTGGCGAATAACCCGCTGAAAGAGCCGCAGACCAACTTCGGCATGGGCGAGATCACGACCGCTCCGCCCACCACAGCGGCTGCGAAATGACGCCACGCACAGGGTACGGAGGTAAAAGAAGATGGATAAAATCAACGTTGTCATATTGTCCGACGATCTGGATCTTCGCATTGAAGTCAAGAACCTTCTGCAGCGTGAGCAATTCGCCATCAGCGGCTACTCCAACTACGGCGCGGAAGCCAAAACCAAGATCGTCAATCTGTTCCCCGAAGTGGTGCTTTGCGCCGTGCGCGGCGAAACGCCGGACAGCGTTTTCACGTTCGTGCAGGATCTGCTGACCACGGTGCGCAGCAGCATGGTCGTTCTGGTGACCGACAGCATCAGCGTCGAGCTGGTCAACAAGGCGGCGGGCTACGGCATCCGCAAGGTGATGCCCTTCAGCGACGTCACACCGCAGGAGTTTTCCGAGGAACTGAAAACCGTGCTCTCGCTTGAGCAGCAGCGTTCGCTCGACAGCAACGAGGGCAAAAAGGTGCGCTGTAAGGTGCTCGGCTTTTTCAGCGGCAAGGGCGGCACGGGCAAAACGACGCTCGCGGTCAACACGGCGCTCTTTCTGGCCAGAGAAGGCAAGCGCGTGATGCTGCTTGACCTTGACCTGCAGTGCGGCGACGTGGCGATCTCACTGGACGCCGACGCCAAGTATTCCATTGTGGATCTGGTGCAGGACAGAGGCGGCATCACGATCGAAAACATCAACAATTTTTCCGTTGACCACAGCAGCGGCCTGCGGGTTCTGTGCGCGCCGAAAAGCGCGGAATTCGCCGAATACGTGCAGGCGTCCGCTGTTGAAAAAATCATCGACATCATGCGCCCGTTTTACGAGTATGTGATCGTGGATATGTCCGCGGCTTTCAACGACGTTACGATCACGGCGTGTGAGAGCTGTGAGGAGATCTTCATGGTGTACAACACCGATATCCTCTCGCTCAAAAACGCCAAGATGTCTTACGACATTCTCGAGCAGCTTCACCAGAAGGACAAGCTGCAGATCATCATCAACAAATACGAAAAGGGCCTCATCAAGCCCGCGGACTTTACCAAGCTGTTCGGGCTGGATATCTACTACGTCATCCCCTACGACGGCAAAACGGCGGTCGCCAGCGTGAACAAGGGGCAGCCTGCCGTGCTTTCCGACCCACGTTCCACGCTGGGCAGCTCGCTGCGCCACCTGACGGAAAAGGTCATTGCCGAGCACACGGGCATCAAGGTATTGACGGAGCCGGAAAAGAAAAAGAAGAAAAAGACCCGGGATGAAACGAAAAAGAACAAGGCAAAAGCCAAGCAATCATAACGCAGCGGAAAAGGAGGGTTCTTCGTGGGACTTTTAGACAGAATGGATTCCCGCAAGGGTGAGGAAAAAACCGTCGGCGCGCCGGCGCATCCGGCCGCATTGAACGAGGAAAGTTCCCGGACGGAACCGGTCAAGGTCGAGGATCCCTATCTGGATATCAAGCGCAAGATCCACAACGACATCATCCGCGAAATGAACAAAACGGGTCAGGCCATCACCGACCGCGCGCTGATGTTCAAAATGATCGATGACCGCGTCAACGACGATGAAAACATGATCGCCCGCATCGACCGCGCGCAGGTGGCCACGGAGCTGTTCAACGACATCATGGGCTACGGCCCGATCGAGGAACTGATCCAGAACCCGAAATACTCTGAAATCATGGTCAACGGGCCCGATCATATCTACATTGAAGAAAAGGGCAAGCTGAAGCTGACGGGGCTGAAGTTCCGCGACGAGGAACACCTGATGAACGTCATCGACCGCATCGTTTCTCAGGTCGGCCGTCACGTTGACGAGGCAAGCCCCATGGTCGACGCCCGTCTGCTCGACGGCTCCCGCGTCAACGCGATCATTCCGCCGCTGTCGCTGGTCGGCCCGGTGCTGACCATTCGTAAGTTCGGCAAAAACCCCATCACCGCCCAGCAGCTTTTGCAGTTCGGCTCGCTGAACCCGAAGATGCTCCAGTTTCTGGAAGCGTGCGTCAAGGGCAAGCTGAACATCGTTGTAGCCGGCGGTACCGGTTCGGGCAAAACGACGCTGCTCAACGTGCTGTCCTCTTACATCCCCGACGATGAGCGCATCGTCACCATCGAGGACGCCGCCGAGGTGCAATTGCACCAGGAGCACGTCATCACTCTTGAAGCCCGCCCCGCCAACCTGGAGGGCAAGGGCGCCATCACCATTCGCAGCCTTGTGAAGAACGCGCTGCGCATGAGACCCGACCGCATCATCGTCGGCGAGGTGCGAAGCGAAGAAACGCTGGACATGCTGCAGGCCATGAACACCGGCCACGACGGCTCGCTGACGACCACGCACGCCAACTCCCCCCGCGACACGCTGTCCCGTCTGGAAACGATGGTGCTCATGTCCGGCATGGAGCTGCCGCTGCGCGCCATCCGCGATCAGGTGTCGTCCGCCATCGACCTGATCGTTCAGCAGAGCCGTCTGCGCGACGGCACAAGAAAGATCACCAGCATCACCGAGGTCGTCGGCATGGAAGGCGACGTCGTGAGTATGCAGGACATTTTCGTTTATGAATCCGACGGCAGCGTCGATACGGAGGGTAAATTCATCGGTCAATTCAAGGCAACGGGCGTTCGCCCCAAGTCCTTGGAAAAAATCCGCGGAAACGGAGTGAGCGTCAATTATGACTGGTTTACAAATTAGCGCGATCATCCTTGCCGTGGTCTTCGGCTTTTTCAACTTCTTTCTCATCGTCAGCGTCGCCGGTTCCGCAACCAAAGAAAAGCGGCTGGTGCAGGACAGAGTGAAGCGCTTGTTCAAAAGCAGCAAGCCGAAAAAGACCGGCAAATCGAAGCGGAAAGAATCCATTCTCGCCCGCGCCACGGGCGAGGGAGCCGGGGCGATCAAGCGTTCCGAAAAGAGCCGCAAGCTCATGGACACGCTCTTTGACGCGCTCATCAGCGCGGACATCATGATGCGCCCGGAGGAATTCGCGCTCATCTGGATCGTTGTTACGTTCGTCCCCTCGGGGCTGGCGGCGCTGTTCGGCGCCGGGCTTCTGCCCTCGCTGACGCTGGCAGGGCTGGGCGCGTTTCTGCCGCTGCTCTTCATCAAGATCAAAAAAGAAAAGCGAAACAAACTGTTCGAGAACCAGCTCGGCGACACGCTGATCGTGATCTGCAACAGCCTTCGCTCCGGCTTTTCCTTTCAGCAGGCCATGGACAACGTCGCCGCGGATATGCCCGCGCCCATCGGCGTGGAATTCAGCCGCGTGTGCAACGAGATCCGATACGGCGCGACCATGGAAGAGGCGCTCGAAAACATGGCCGACCGCATCAAAAGCGCCGACCTTCTGCTGGTCGTTTCGGCGGTCTGCATCCAGCGCACCACCGGCGGCAACCTGTCGGAGATCCTCTCCACCATTTCCAACACCATTCGCGACCGGCTGAAGATCAAGGGCGAGATCCGCTCCATCACCGCGCAGGGCAGAACCTCCGGCCTGATCATCGGCGCCCTGCCCGCGTTCATCGCGGTGGCGCTCATGCTCATCAACCCCAGTTATATGAGCACCTTTTTCACGACCTCGCCCGGGCGGATCATGCTCGCGGTGAGCGTCATCATGGAGGTTCTCGGCTTCCTTGCCATTCGGAAAGTGGTTTCGATCAAATACTGACAAGGGGGTGCTTTTGTGGAATACGTCGTTATCTCCTATGCGCTGTTAGCGTTTATTCTCTTTGTGTTGATCGCCGCGCCGTTCGGCCGGCGCGCGGATGAAAAAGAGCGCCGGATGGAACAGATCACCGGTTCGAGCGAGCGGCCCGAATATGAGGAACTGCAGGTTTCGCTCGTTTCCCGCCTGTTCGGCAAGAGCCTGAAGCGCCTGTCCGCCTTCGCACGAAAAATGGTTCCCAAACGAAAAACCGGTACCAATGAAAAATCCAAAAAACTTGAACTGATCGCCAGACAGCTTCGGCTGGCGGGCATCTTTATGGATCCGGAGGATTTCAACTTTATCAAAACGGCGGTTCTGGTCGTTTCCCTGACGCTGACGCTCATCATCGTGCTGGTCGTCAAGCTTGATCCGCTGATTTTGCTGTTGATCCTTTGCGCGGGCGCGATCATCGGCATCATGGGCCCGACTTTTTACCTGCGTTCCCGCGTTTCCAGCCACCAGAACGGCATCCGGCAGCAGCTGCCCGACGCCATGGATCTGCTGTGCGTGTGCATCGAGGCGGGCTTGAGCTTTGACGCTTCGCTGATGAAGGTGTCCGAAAAGCTGCACGGCCCGTTCATTGACGAGCTGCTGATCGTTTACCGCGAGATCCAGATGGGTCTGACCCGCCGCGAGGCGCTGCAGCACCTGTGCGACAGCACCACGCTCGACGAATTGAAGACGTTTTCCTCCGCGCTCATTCAGGCGGAACAGCTCGGCATTCCCATCAACAACGTCATGCACTCTCAATCCGAACAGCTTCGCATCGAGCGCAGCCAGCAGGCAAAAGAAAAGGGCAACAAGGCGTCCATCAAAATGCTGATCCCGATGTTGTTTTTCATCTTTCCGGTCATCTTCATTATCCTGATGGGTCCGTCCGTGCTCAATATTATCGATATGTTTTAAGCGAGGGACAGAAGATGGAAAAAGCGATCCTGAGAAAGGGGGATCTGATGCTGATCCCCGACCTGGACGTCACGGCGAGCTTTCTGGAACGGTTTCGCGGGTTGATGTTCACGTCGTCGATCCCCGACAGCTACGGGCTGTTCATCCGACCCTGCAACCAGATCCACATGATGAACATGAAATTTCCGCTCGACGTGATCTATCTGGACGAGGACGGCACGATCCTGCACATGGATGAAAACATCCAGCCGTGGAGGATCGGCAAAACAGTCAGGCAGGCCGCCGGGGTCGTGGAGGTCAACGCAGGCACTTGCGCGCGCCTCGGGCTTGAAACGGGTGACAAGCTGACCATTGAAATTGCATAATGCGAAGGGTCAGCGTGGAATATCAGAAAGGAGACGCGATTTGGGCATAAAGGTGAGATCTTTCCTCTCATTTTGTGCGAATACTGAATCGCATGGCGATTACCATGAAAAATGACAACGAAAACAAGAAGGACCTGACCGAGACCGCTTCGACCGTTACGTTCAAAACTGTTCGGCGCGGCTATGACCCCGCGGAGGTGCAGGCGTATATCGAGGAAATGAACCGCACCATGCAGGACGCCTCGAAAAACTACGAGAATCGCATGGCGGAAATGAAGGCGGCGCTCGCGCTGGCCAACCGCGAACGCGACACGCTTTTAGCGCGTTTCAACAAAGAGCCCGCACCGGCTCCGGCTGCGGAACCGCCGAAAGCCGGCAACGACGCACAGGCGGCGGCCGGGCTGGAGGATCAGCTGAACGAGGCGCAGGCCGAACGCATCCGTCTGGAGGCGGAAATGCAAAGCAGGCTCGGCGACGAGCGCGCCGCGCGCGAACAGCTGGAAAAGGAGCTGGAGGCGGCGGCAGCGCAGATCGACGGCATGAAGCAGCGCTGCGAACAGGCGCAGGCCCTGCAGGCGCAGTATGAGCAATCGCTCAAGGCGATCGAGGAGCTCAAGGCGAAGCTGCAGACCACGCAGGATGAAAAGGAAGTGCAGGGCGCCGAATATGCCGCGGCGCAGGGGCACTTTGAAAAGGTGGAAGGCGAAAACGCCTCGCTCAAAACGGAGCTGAGCCGCGCGCAGGTCGAAAACGCGCTGCTGACGGAAAAGAACGAAGCCTATAAAAACGAGCTTGCGCAGATGAAGGCGGAGATCAAGGAAAAGGCGTACGTTTACGCCGAAAAATTATCCGCCGGTGAGGACGAGCTGCGCAAGGAACAGGTCAAACTGAAAAAGAAAGTTCAGATGCAGAATTACCATATTGAGCAGGCGAGCGCAGCGGTCGAAGAGCTGACCCGCCAGCTTCAGGCGATTCAGGCATCCTTTGCCGAATAACAGCCGGACAAACAACGGCCAAGGAAAGGAGGCGGTAAACGTGAAAACAGGAACCCGTTTTCGGGCTGCCCGGGCAAGATTCTGCCGGGATGAGAGCGGCGCCGTTATGGTGATCGCGGCCTTTTCGCTGATCGTCTTTCTGACGGTGGCGTCACTGGTGACGGATCTGGGGCTGCGCTATTACCAGAAAAGCCGGCTGCAAAACGCGCTGGACGCGGCGGCGCTGGCGTCGGTGACGAGCCTGCCCGACAAAACGCGCGCTCAGGCCATTGCCCTCGAATACGTGCAGAAAAACGGCTTTTCGACCGACGACGTCGTGATCGAGTTCCCGGAGGAGGGCGTCATCCGCGTGCGGGACACCTATGAGTGTCAGGCGCTGTTTTCCAGCTTATTTGCCGGCGACAAGCTGCAGATCCAGGCGCACGCCGCCGCCAAATATCTCCAGAAAAACATGTCGATCGATTTCGACTATCTGATGTTCCACGGCGCGGATACCACCTTCAACCTCAACGGCGACTTCCGCGAGGTGGCGGGCGCCATTTTTGCCAACGGCAACATCCGCGTCGGCACGAACGACGCGGCGCTGATCGACACCATCGTGTCGGCGCGGGGGATCGTCTTCACCAACAACATGGGCGTAAGACCTACGGTCGTTGAGCACGCGGCGCATCAGGCGATGCCCGACTGGGACGAAATGATCATGTCCATCGCGCCCACCGCGCAGGAAAATCAGTTCACCGACCCGCACCCGCACCTGTCGCCCGACGCGTACTATTCATACGTATACAACGGCGACACCTACATCCAAAACATCATTGCCTTTTCCAACGGCAGCATGATCTGCCGCGGTTCTCTCAGCACCGGCTACAACAGCACGGCTTTGCTGTACGTGCGCGGCAACCTGTACGTGCAGAACAATTTTACGCCGGCCTGCCCGATCTATGTGACGGGCGATCTGTACGTCGGCGGCGATTTCACCCCCCAGTGGGGCATGGGCGTCAGCGTCGGCGGCAACGCCTACATCGGCGGCAACGCCTCGTTCTCGGGGCAGACGTCGATCGGCGGCGAACTGTATACCGGCGGCAATCTGTCGCTCAACAACGGCGGCGCGTCCTATACCTTCGGCAAGGTGCACTGCATGGGCAACTTCAGCTCGACGACGGCGTGGGGCGCTCAGGTCACCAACAAGGGCACGACGTTTGTTTACGGCAAGCTCACGCTCGGCGGCGGCGGCCGGAACATCCTCAAGGGCAGCGTATACGTCCGGGGCCACGGCTGCGGCAATAACGACGAGGTCTGCCTGCTCAACGGCTACCTGAATCTGCGCGGCGACGTGTGGTGCGGAAAGGGCGTTGTGGCGTTCGGCGGCAACGGCGACTGTGACATCCACGGCTTCGTGTATTCGCTCGGCTCGATCGAAACGCGCTCGGGCGGTGACATCTCACTCAACGGCTGTATGATCGCCGAGAACGATATCCGCATCTACGGCGCATCCCACACCTACAACGACGACGGTGCCACGCTGTCGCTCTATTCCCGACACGGCAACATCACGCTCGGCTCGCAGGGCAGCGCGCTGAACATGTGGGGCATCGTGTACGCGCCGGTGGGCGACATCAAGATCAGTACGGACGGTCTGCACATTTACGGCAGTCTGGTAGCCAACACCATCACCTGCAACATCGGCAGCGGCTTCTACATCGGCAAAAACGACCGCACGCTGCCCTTTGCCAAAACAGTCCGCGCCGCAGCGCTGGTCGAATAAAGGCGACCCTGCCCGACAGGATGACGCGTCAAGGGCAAAAAAGTCACTGCTTTCTTTATCCATTATGAAATTGCTTTGTCTTTCCCGAGCCGGAGGCTGACCTGCCGATCAGTCTCCGGCTTTTTTCGCTCTTGTCCCGAGGATCGATACCAAGAAAAAGCCGCAGCCCGGATGGAATCCGGGCTGCGCAGGGGTGTTCGATTCAATCGCCGAAACGGTGAAAGCGCGTCATTCAGGTGTGCTGTGCGGCAGTTTCGTTTCATCTTAAAAACAGTCGATCACCTGTGCGCCTTTTCTGACAAACGCGACAAACTCATTGATTTCGGCGTTGACCGTATGCCAGCCCTTGCCGAAAACCTCTTTTGTTTTGGTCAATACCCATTCGCCCTCGGGCAGATACACGTCTTTTTCGGTCTGACCTCTGTTGACGATCGGCGCAAAGAGGATATCGCTGCCGAACAGATACTGTTCGCCGAGTGAGTAGCAGATTTCGTCGTCGGGGTTATCAAAGAACATCGGTCTCATCACGGGGTAACCCTTTTCGGATGCGATCTGCATTTGCGTTTCAATATACGGCCGCAGGCGTTCCCGCAGAAGAACAAGGTCCCTGAGGATCGGAAAATTTCGTTCCCCGAAGCTCCAGATCTCGTTCGGATCGCCAGACGGTTCCTTCACGTCCCGCTTCTTTTCGCCGTGACGGTTTCTGTTGCCGTGAACCCGCATGACCGGTGAAAAAACGCCGAACTGGAACCAGCGCACGATCAGCTCGCGGAACTCTTCGCTTTGGGTATCGCCGCCCCAAAAGCCGCCGATATCCGTGTTCCACCAGGGAATGCCGCACATCGACATGTTGAGCCCCGCCTTCACCTGTTCGGAAAGGCTTTCAAACGTCGAAGGAATATCGCCGCTCCAGACAAGCGCGCCGAATTTCTGCGCGCCGAGATAAGCCGCTCTTGTCAGAATCACGGGCACCTCGCCCATTTTGGCAAACCCGTCATAAGCCATTTTGGCGTAGTAGTACGGATAAATCAGCCCGTATTCATCGCCCCGGCCGATATGAAACAGCAGATTGTCAAAGTGTTCGGGGTGGATTTCGGGCTCCGCCTCGTCAAACCACAGACCGTCGACGCCTTGATCGAGGTAGTTTTCCTTCAGCTTTGAAAACACGAACTCTCTTGTGGCGGGATTTGTCACGTCGATTTCCGCCTGCGGGCCGTAAAAATCAAACACCTTGTCGGAGCCTTTTGTCGTGCGGATCAACAGATTGTTGTCGCGCATATACCGGTAGTTTTCCGACTGTTCGTTGATGGTCGGCCACACCGACACGACAAGCTTTGTGCCCATTCGGTGAAGCTCGTCGGTCATGGCTTTGACGTCGGGCCAGTACGCCGGGTCGAATTTGTAATCGCCCTGCTCGGTCCAGTGAAAATAATCGGCAATGATGACGGAAAGCGGCACGTTTTCTTCTTTGTAACGCCTGGCCACTTCAAGCAGATCCTCCTGCGTTTCGTAGCGGAGCCTGCTCTGCCAGAAGCCCGTTGCCCAATGCGGCATCACGGGCGCGTGCCCCGTCAGATCGGCCAGCGCTTCGCTGACCTCTTTCGGATTCCCCGCGATCACAACAAAATCAAGCTTTCTTGTCGCGTCTGCGCGCCAGCGGGTTCGGTTTTGGGAAAGCTCGACCGCTCCCGTTGCGGGATTGTTCCACAAAAAGCCGTAGCCGCGCGAGGAATAGACGAACGGGATCGTGCATTTGGCGTTGACGTGACGCAAGTCAAACGAGCAGCCCTTCAGATCGAACTGATTGCTCGCTTCGTGACCGAGCCCGTAAAAGTGTTCGCCCTCGTGGCTTTTGAAGGTGATCCGGGCAGCCCACAAACCGTCTTTCCGCGCATAGTTCCGGTATCCGTCGTGAAAAGCAAGCTCCTCTTTTTCTTCAAGCATTGTTTTTCCGTCACGGTAAAACGTCAGCTTGCCGTTTCTTTCCAGCTGAATGCTGAGCCTGCCCACTCGCATAAAAACACAATAGCCTTTGTCCTCAAATTCCGCCTGTGCGCTTTGGGGCGTCAGGGTGAAGTCTTCGTCAAACTCTCTGCAGTCGGGAAACGCCTCAAACCGAATGGCGTTGTCATGACAGGGCGTGATCCTGACAAGCTCGTTGCTTCGCGCAAAAAGAATGCTGTTGTTTTCAAATCTTGCGTTTTCCATTGTTGCACCCCTATAGATGGCAGGACTTCGGAACATCCGATTCCCTGCTGCTTTTTGTTGTAAAATAATTGTTCTCTGTTTCTTAATCGGCATACGGCGTTTTTACAAGGTAAGGCTGTAGTTATCCGCGAATTCATCCTCCCAGGTCTTTTCTATGCCTTCTCTCCATTTCAGCGCCGCCGAAACAAGCCGGTCGCGTATTTCGGGCAATTCGTCGGCAAGGTTGACCGTTTCGCCGGGGTCTCTGCTCAGGTCGGAAAGCCAGACAGGCGCCGTGACGCCGTCGTTCTCGGTCAGGCGGCCGTTGAGCACGAGCTTATAGCTGCCGCATCTCACCGCGGTCTGTTCTTCCATTTCCCAGAACATATAATCATGGGTGCTTTCGTCTTGGCCGTTTATCAGCGCGAGAAGACTCACGCCGTCGAGGTCGTAATCCTTCGCGTTTCCGCCGCACGCCTCAAGTATCGTCGGGAAGACGTCGGTCGATAGGTGGGAGGAATCCGCCGTGCGCGGCGTGATATGGTTCTTCCACGACAAGATCGCGGGGATGCGTATCCCGCCTTCAAAGAGGCTGAATTTATGCCCCTTGAATCTGCCTGTTGTGCCGCCGTAATACGGGTCCTCCGTCCCGTCGAGCCAATTCCTGCTTTCCCGGGAAGGGCCGTTGTCGCTTTGAAAATAGATGATCGTGTTTTCGAGCAGACCGAGCTCTTCAAGCGCTTTCGTCATCTCACCGACTCCGTCGTCCACCGCGCTGATCATCGCCGCCATGATGCGTCGGTCCCACGGCAGATCGGGAAACCGTTCAAGATATTTCTCCGGCGCGTGCATGGGGTAATGAGGGGCGTTGTACGCCGCGTAAAGGAAGAACGGCTCGCCCTGATGCCTTCGTATGAAATCGACGCTTTTTCTCGTGATGCGCTCGGTGAGATACTCTCCGTTGGCGTAGACCTCTTCCCCGTTTTCCCACAGGTCGTGGGTGGGGTCGGAGCCGCCGTCAGCCATGCCGTAATAAAAAATGTGCGAATAGTAGTCGAGACAGCCGGCGAGAAAGCCGCTGAATTCATCAAAGCCGTTGGCGTTCGGGCGACATTCCTCTTTCAGACCGAGATGCCACTTGCCGCAGATGCCTGTCGCGTAGCCCTCCTGCTTCAGCGCGGTCGCGAGCGTGGGTACCTTCGGCGTCAATCCGCTTGCTTTTCTGTGTCCGGCGAGTATCGCTCTCACCCCGGCGTTCCCGGGGTATCTTCCCGTAAGCAGAGCCGCTCTGGACGGTGAGCAGACGGGGGACGCGGAATACATGGAGGAAAAGCGGACGCCGTTTTCAGCGAGAGCGTCGATGTTGGGCGTTTTCAGGTCGGTTGACCCCATGCATCCCAGGTCGCCGTAGCCCTGATCATCCGTAAGGATCACGATCACGTTCGGTTTTTTCATATTTTCTCCTCAAAACGGTTACTTTTATCGTCAATTCGTATTATACTTGATTCAAACGTCATGTCAATAGGGGGTGAGATCATGCTGCCGCTCACTTTGCTCATCAAACCCACTGCCGGTCTGTGCAATATGGATTGTCGTTACTGTTTTTACAAAGCGGCGAGCCGTGCGAGAGAAAACCGGGTGATGGCGAGCGAGACCGTCGATGCTCTGATCCGGGGCGTGGAGGCGTTTCGGCCGTCGGCTTTGTCCGTTATTTTCCAGGGCGGCGAGCCGACCCTGGCCGGTCTGGATTTTTTCAACAGCTTTGAAAACAGGTTGAACGAAAGGATCTCTGTCCCGGTCTCTTACGCGATCCAGACCAACGGCCTTTTAATAGACGACGACTTCGCCCGCTTTTTCAAGGATAACCGTTTCCTTGTCGGCGTTTCTCTTGACGGCGCCCAAAAGACAAATGACAGATACCGGCTCGATCAAGCCGGCGACAGCGTTTTTTCGCGCGTTCTCGCTGCGGTGCGTCTGCTTGAAAAGCACGGAGTCGATTATAA
>CAMJHI010000006.1 GCA_946405475.1 uncultured Clostridia bacterium | reverse complement strand
GTGATCCTGATGCTGATCGAATACTGCGTTTCCATCGGCAAGCCCGGCATGCACTACATCGCCGCCACCGCCCGGAACTGGAGCGAAAAAGAGATCGACAGCATCGAAAAAGCGGATGAAAAGATCAAATCGCTGCGGCAGTGCGAGACACTGTGGAAAGAGCTGTGCGAGCTCACCGGCATCGCCACCCCGCGGCCGACCGCCGTGCAGAGCGAGTTTTTGCACAAGTGGAGCCACACCTTCGGCTACGCGATGGATATGATCTTCCTCGCCTATGAGGAAATGGCCAACCACACCGATAAGATCAGCTTTGCCTACATGAACAAGGTGCTGGAAAACTGGCACGCGGCCGGGCTGCGCTCGCCCGAGGACGTGGCGCAAATGCGGCAGGAAAAAGCCGCCGCCAAAGCCAAGCCGAAAAGCAAGGCGGAAGGGCACGCGCCGTCGTATGATCTGGACGCGTTCATGCAGCATTCCGCACAGGACCCGATCGTTTACAAAAAGAAAACCGAGGGAGGGACGCAGCCGTGAGTTACAGCACAAGCACCTACGCCGCCGCGCAGGCCGCCATGGAAGCGCGGCGCAAAAAGGCCGAAAGCGAACAGGAGGCCCGCCGTGAGCGCGCCTATGATGCCATTCCCTCGCTGCGCACCATTCAGGCCGAGATCGCGCGGTGCGGCACACAGGTGGTGCAGGCCTTCGCGCAGGGCGGCAACGCCGAGGCCTTTGTGAAAGAGCTTGCCGAAAAAAGCCTGGCCGCGCAGCAGCGGCGCCGCGATCTGCTGACGGAAAACGGCTTTGCGCCGGACTATCTGGAGGCGCACTACGTTTGCGAAAAATGCAAAGATACCGGCGTGACGGAGGAAGGCATCTGCCCGTGCTTCCGGCAGCTCTTGATCGAAACGGCCAAGAAAAAAATCGAGGCCGCCGCGCCGCTGAACGAATCGCGGTTCGACAACTTTTCCCTCGCCTATTACCCCGACGCGGCCGACGCCGCCGGGGTTTCCCCGAAAAAGCGCATGGGCGAAATCTTGAATTTCTGCCGCAGCTATGCCGACGATTTTGACGTGTCGTCGCCGTCGCTGTTTCTGCACGGCGCGACCGGTCTCGGCAAAACGCATCTGGCGCTCGCCATGGCGGGCAAGGCCATTGAACGCGGGCACGGCGTGGTTTACGCCAGCGCGCCCAACCTGTTCACCGCTCTGGAGCGGGAGCGTTTCGGAAAAGGCGCAGTCGCAGGACTGAGCAGTGACGAGATCGAGGAGGCGGAGCTGCTGATCATTGACGATCTGGGCGCGGAATTCGCCACCCAGTTCACGGTGAGCTGCACCTATAACCTTATCAACACGCGCATGCTCGCGGGCAGGCCGACGATCATCACCACCAACCTGACCATGCCGGAATTCGAGGCGAAATACACCCAGCGCATCACCTCGCGCATCACCGGCAGTTACGTTTCCCTGCTGTTTCTCGGGCACGATATCCGACAGTTGAAACGCTACGGAGGATAAACCAATGAAAGCGATCAAAAAATTTCTGCACCGCCTGTTCATCGACGGGCTGAGCGGCATGGCGTTCGGTCTGTTCGCCACGCTCATCATCGGCACCATTCTGCAGCAGATCGGCACCGCCATCGGCGCGGGAACGGTCGGCACGAGCGTGTTCACCGTGGGCAAGATCGCCGCGTCCCTCATGGGCGCGGGCATCGGCTGCGGCGTCGCCGTGAAATTCGGCGAAAAGCCGCTGGTCACGCTCTCCGCCGCGACGTGCGGCATGGTGGGCGCGTTCGCTTCCAAAATTCTGGCGGGCGCGCTGCTCAACGGCGCCGTCGTCGGCTACGCCGGACCCGGCGAACCGATGGGAGCGTTCGTCGCCGCCTTTGTCGGCATTGAGATCGGTCACCTGATCGCCGGCAAAACCAAGCTGGACATCGTGCTCACCCCCATCGTCACCATCGGCGCAGGCAGCGCCGTGGGGCTGCTGATCGGCCCGTCTATTTCTCACTTCATGACCTGGCTGGGCTCCATCATCAACTGGGGCACCGAGCAGTCGCCGCTGATCATGGGCGTTGTGGTCTCGGTGCTCATGGGCATGGCGCTCACGCTGCCCATCAGCTCCGCCGCCATCGGCATTGCGCTGAACCTGAGCGGCATCGCCGCGGGCGCCGCCGCCGCGGGCTGCTGCGCCAACATGATCGGTTTCGCCGTGGCAAGCTTCCGTGACAACGGCTTCGGCGGGCTGCTCGCGCAGGGCGTGGGCACGAGCATGCTGCAAATGCCCAACATCGTGAAAAAACCGATCATCTGGCTGCCCGCCATCATCGCCAGCGCCATCACGGGGCCGATCTCGTCCAAACTGCTCGGCATGGTCAACAACGCCACCGGTTCGGGCATGGGCACTGCCGGGCTCGTCGGGCAGATCATGGGCTATCAGGCCATGACGCAGGCCGGGGTCTCCCCCACCAAAGCACTGCTGGAAATGGCGATCGTGCACGTTGTGCTGCCCGCCGTCATCGCCTTCGGTGTTTCGGAGGGCATGCGCCGTCTGGGCTGGATCAAAAACGGCGATATGAAATTAGACGTATAGCAGCCGCCCATTCCGGGCTGTTACTTAAATAAAAAGAATCACAAAACAACAGGAGTTTATTTTGGACATTATTGCAAAACTGACGCAAGAGTTTTCCCTGCAGAAATGGCAGGTGGAAAACACCGTAAAGCTCATTGACGAGGGCAACACCATTCCGTTTATCGCCCGTTACCGCAAGGAGGCGCACGGCACGCTGAACGATCAGGTGCTGCGCGAGATCTCGGAACGGCTGGAATATCTGCGCAATCTCGACAAGCGCCGCGAGGAAGTGCGCGCCGCCATCGCCGCGCAGGACAAGCTGACCGATCAGCTTTCCGCCGCGCTGGACAAGGCCGCGATCCTTTCTGAAATCGAAGACATTTACCGCCCCTACAAGCCCAAGCGCAAGACCCGCGCGAGCGTGGCCCGCGAAAAGGGGCTTGAGCCGCTGGCCGAGCTGATTTTCGCGCAGGGGCCGAGCGACCGCACGGCGCTGGAACACGCGGCGGATTACATCAACGAAGAAAAGAACGTCAATACAGCCGAAGAAGCCCTGCAGGGCGCGATGGATATCATCGCCGAGGACATTTCCGACTCTGCCGATATCCGCCGCCGCATCCGCAACCTGTTCAGCGTGATCGGCGTGGTGAACGCCAAGGCGGCCGACCCCGATAAAGACAGCGTTTACGCCCAATATTATGACTATGCCGAGCCGGTCAAGCGCATTGCCAACCACCGCGTGCTGGCCATTGACCGCGGCGAAAAAGAGGGCTATCTGAAGGTGAGCGTCACGCTCGAGCTGCCCAAGGCGCTGGGCGTGATCGCCGATGAAACCATCACCTCGAACACCTCCGTTTTTTCCGACACGGTGCGCGACGCCGGCGTTGACGCCTACAACCGCCTGATCGAGCCGTCGATCGAGCGCGAGATCCGCGCCATGCTCACCCAGCGCGCGGACGCGGACGCCATCAAGGTGTTCGCCGCCAACCTGCGTCCGCTTTTGCTGCAGCCGCCGGTCAAGAACAAGGTCGCGCTCGGGCTTGACCCGGGCTACCGCACGGGCTGCAAGGTCGCCGTGGTGGACGCGACCGGCCGCGTGCTCGACACCGGCGTGATCTACGTGACGCATTCCGCCGGTGAAAAAGAAAAAGCCAAACAGACGGTGCGCCGCCTGATCGAAAAGCACGGCGTGGAGATCATTGCCATCGGCAACGGCACCGCCTCGAAAGAAACCGAAATATTCACCGCCGAGCTGCTCAAAGACATGCAGAGCAAGGCAAAATATATGGTGGTCAGCGAAGCGGGCGCTTCTGTTTATTCGGCCTCCAAGCTCGCCGCGGAAGAATTTCCGCAGTTTGACGTGTCGCTGCGCAGCGCCGTTTCCATTGCCAGACGGCTGCAGGATCCGCTCGCGGAGCTGGTCAAGATCGACCCAAAAGCCATCGGCGTGGGGCAGTACCAGCACGACATGCCGCAGAAGGAATTGGGGCAGGCGCTCGACGGCGTGGTGGAAGACTGCGTGAATACCGTCGGGGTCGACCTGAACACCGCATCGCCTTCCCTGCTCACCCGTGTTTCAGGCATCAACGCGGCCGTGGCCAAAAACATCGTGCTTTACCGCGAGGAAAACGGCGCGTTCACCGGGCGCGCGCAGCTCAAGAAGGTGCCGAAGCTCGGCGACAAGGCCTATGAACAGAGCGCGGGCTTTTTGCGCGTGGCCGAAAGCCGCAACCCGCTGGACAACACCGGCGTGCACCCCGAAAGCTATGACGCGGCCAAAAAGCTGCTGGCGCTGTGCGGGCTGGAGCTGAAGGACGTAAAAAGCGGCCGTCTCGGGCAGCTGCCCGAAACCGTCGACCGCCTCGGCAAAGAAAAAATCGCCGAACAGCTCGGGATCGGCGTGCAGACGCTGGAGGACATCGTCAAAGAAATGCTCCGCCCGGGGCGCGACCCGCGCGACGAGCTGCCCCCGCCGATGCTGCGCACCGACGTGATGGATATGAACGACCTGATCCCCGGCATGGAACTGCAGGGCACGGTGCGCAACGTGATCGACTTCGGCGCGTTCATCGACATCGGCGTTCATCAGGACGGGCTGGTGCATATTTCCCGCATCACCGATCATTTTATCAAGCACCCCTCCGAGGTGCTCACGGTGGGCGACATCGTCACCGTGTGGGTCGTCAGCGTCGACCCGGTCAAAAAGCGGATCGCGCTGACCATGATCAAACCGAAGGAGGAAGCGAAGATTGGATAATTTTCACAAGGACTTAACGCAGGGCAGCGTGGTCAAGCAGCTGCTGCGCTTTGCCATTCCCTTCATGCTTTCCAACCTGCTGCAGGCGCTTTACAGCGTGGCGGACATGGTCATCGTCGGCCAGTTCTGCGGCAAGGTCGGCATCACCGGCGTTTCCATCGGCAGCCAGATCAACATTCTCGTCACCGGCGCGGCGATGGGGCTTTCCATCGGCGGCACGGTCATGATCGCGCAGTACGGCGGTCAGAAACGCTTTGACCAGCAGCGCAAGACCATCGGCAACGTGACGACGCTCTACCTGATCCTGAGCGTGATCGTCACCGCCGTGATGCTCACGGTCGGGCGCGGGCTGCTCGTGGTGCTCAACACACCGCAGTCCGCCTTCACCGAGGCCGAGAATTACTATAACATCTGCATGGCCGGTACCGTGTTCATGTTCCTTTACAACGCCATCAGCGGCGTGCTGCGCGGCATGGGCGATTCCAAGCGCCCGCTCTGGTTCGTGCTCATCGCCGCCGTCACCAACATCGTGCTCGACCTGCTGCTCGTGGGCAAATTCCACATGCGGGCGGCCGGCGCGGCGTGGGCGACCATTACGGCGCAGGCGCTGAGCGTGATCATTTCGCTGATCTATCTGGCCAGAAACAATTTCTTTTCCGGTTATACGTTGGAGGATTTCAAAATTGAAGGGCAGAAGCTGCGTTCGCTCGTCAAGATCGGCCTGCCATCCTCCGTGCAGAGTCTGGTCGTGTCGCTCTCGTTCCTGACGCTGACCGCGCTGGTCAATTCTCTGCCCAACGCCGAGATCGCCTCGGCCTGTCAGGGCATCGGCGGCAAGATCAACTCCTTCGCCATCCTGCCCGCGCTCGCCATCAGTTCCGCCATTTCTTCCATGGCGGGGCAGAACATCGGCGCCGGGGAATTCAAGCGGGCGAAAAAGACCATGTACGTCGGCATGGTCATGGCGTTTGCGATTTCCGCCGTGGTGTTCGCCTTGGTCAATCTTTTCCCCGAATTTATGATCCGCCTGTTCGACACCGAGCCGGAACTGCTGGAGGTCGGCGTGCCCTATCTGCACTGGCTGACGTTCGACTATCTGCTCGTCGCCATCGCGTTTTGCATCAACGGCCTGGCCATTGCGGCGGGCAGCACCCACATCGCGCTGATCAACGCGTTTTTCAGCTCCATCTTCATCCGCGTTCCGCTCGCCTATCTGCTCGTCAATATGTTCGGTCTCGGCTTCAACGGCGTGGGCATGGCCATGGGCTTTGCCACGGTCGGCTCCATCGTCATCGGCTTTATTTACGTGCGCAGCGGCAAATGGAAAAAACGAATCGTCAAGTGAGGCATTTTCCCCTTCTGATTACTACCCGAAAGGTTGATGAACCCCATGAAACGAGCGGCTGACATCATCATATCGCTTTTGGCCATTATCCTCCTCAGCCCCCTGCTGCTGGCGCTGGCGCTGGTCATCCTCATTGCTGACGGCGCGCCGGTGCTTTACAAGCAGCAGCGGATCGGAAAAGACGAAAAGCTGTTCACCATTTATAAATTCCGCACCATGAAAAACGGCACGCGCCTGGCCGCCTCCGGCGATCTGACCGAATCCGAAGCGCAGATCATTCCGGGCGGACGGCTGCTGCGCCGGTTGAGTCTGGACGAGCTGCCGCAGCTGTTCAACATCCTCAAGGGCGACATGAGCCTGATCGGCCCGCGCCCGCTGATCCCGGAAGAAAAGGAGATCCACGAGCTGCGCCGTCAATACAACGTCTACCGCGTGCGCCCCGGTCTGACGGGGCTGGCGCAGATCAACGGGCGCGACCGGCTGACCTGCGAAGAAAAGGCCAGACTGGACAAGGAATATGTGGATCACTGCGGCGTGGCGGCGGATCTTGCCATTTTGTTCAAGACCGTGCGCAAGGTGCTGGGCATGAGCGACGTAATCGAGGGCGGCGACCAGTGAATAAACGGCGTGAACAGCGGGGTTTTTATGCAAAATCACACAAGATTTTTTGCAGATTCCCCTTGCAAAACGCCATCCCTTGTAGTATAGTTATATTAGTGAAGTGTTTTGAATTTTTATGCAGTTGCCGGGCTGAGGCGGCTGTAACAGAAAGGATAAGGAGGTTTTTCTTTGACAGCGGATCTGCACTGCCACACGAAATTGTCAGACGGTTCCATCGGGATCGATGATCTGATTATTTTGGCAAAGAAAAAAGACATCAAAACCATCGCCATCACCGACCATGATTGTCTGGCAGGCACCGTTCGAGGAAAAATCATCGGCGAACGTCATGGCGTTGAGGTCGTGCCCGGCGTCGAGCTGTCGGCTTTTGACAGCTCAAGCGGCCGTTACGTTCATATTCTGTGCTACTACCCCGACAGCCCCGACCGGCTGGAAGGGCTTTGCCGGCGCAATTCCCTTGCCCGCAAAAAGGCCAGCCAGTATATGATTCTGAAGGTCGCGCAGCGCTACCCGATCTCGGGCGATCTTGTGCTCAAATGCGCCACCGGCTCCACCAACGTGTTCAAACAGCACATCATGCACGCCCTGATGCAATGCAACATCACCACCGAGCTTTACGGCGACATGTATCACGCGCTGTTCAACCCCGAAAGCAGCGACAACGTGCTGGTGCACCCCGCCTTCCCCGACCCGCGCGAGGTCGTGGAGCTGGTCAAATCCGCCGGCGGCGTCGCGGTGCTTTCGCACCCGGCTCATTCCAACTGCGTCGACCTGATCGACGATCTGATCACCTGCGGGCTTGACGGCATCGAGGTCTGGCACCCGTGCCACGACCAGGAGCAGACGCAGGCGCTTGCCAAGCTCGGCAAAAGCAAAGGGCTGCTGCTCACGGGCGGCAGTGATTTTCACGGCATGTACTCCCCCGCCCCGATCGGCGTGGGCGGCATAGAGGTTCCGCAGCAGCACCTGAACGCCTTTTTCGGCTACAAGGCCAAGCTGAGGCGTGCGGCCAAAAAAGCGGAAATGCTGATGAACGAATAAAGGAGGGCGGCACATGGAAGACAATGATGTGAAGATCTTCACCGCAGGGAACAAATCGAGCGACCACGATTCCACCGATCTGGATATCCGGGTGCTGGCGGAAGAGCTCAAGCGCAACATGGCCAACGGCAACGCCGCCAAGGCCAAGGAGCTGGGCAAAAAGCTGGCCGGCTTCACCCCCGACTGCGACGAATTGAACGACGAGCTCAAGGCCATTCTCTCCGACCGTTCCGTGACGAACGACCTCAAGCTGCAGCTTCGCATCCTCATGGTGTTCGCGGCGGAAAACACGCTGTTCCGCCTGCTGCCGCCGCTGGTGGCCGCCACGGCTTCCGACGCGCTTTACGACAAGCTGCGCCGCCAGGAATATGACTTTTACGAAAACGTGGCAGGCGGCACTTCGTTTACGTTCTATTACCTCGCCGTCAAAAAAGACGACGTAAACAAAGCCATCGGCGAAAGCTTTGCCATGCTGTGCAACGCCGACAACAACGCCGTGATCCGTTACCTGGGGCAGCAGACATTCGCGCTGATGTGCGCCCAGATCGAAAGCATGATCGCGGATTACGCGTTTGAAAAATAATCACAGGAGGCTTCCGCCATGCTCGCTCAGCTTCTGCTCAAACTGGGAATTCCGCTGGCCTGGCGCGAGACTTACGCGCTGGATCAGGCCGCGCTGAATTTCAAAAAGCTCTTCACCGCCGGGTCGCTGAAAGCGATCGTCGCCTCTATCATGGCGATCGTCGAGGTGTTCGGCGTGTTCCTGTTCAACGGCGCTTTGACGCCGCGGGGTGAGCCGATCAATGAACAGATCCTGGCCGACAAGGGCTACCGGCTCGTTTTTGAAGATGAGTTCGACGGCGCCGAGCTTGACACGACCAAGTGGGTCTACCGCGCCAGCGGCTCCCGCCGGGGCGGCTACAACGCGCCCGATCAGGTCAAGGTCAAGGACGGCAACCTGTACATATCGGCGCAGTACCGCGACCAGAACAACCTGCCCGCCGACACCTCCGCAAACTACGGCGAGGGCTGGTACGTGGGCATGATCATGCTCAAGCAAAAATATAAACGCGGCTATTTTGAGATCAAGTGCATCTGCAACGACAGCCCCGGCTTCTGGAGTGCGTTCTGGATCCAGGCCGATCACCCCTACGACGCGCTTTCCCGCGGCGGTGTGGGCGGCGCGGAGCTTGACATTTTTGAGTCGCTCAACTACGGCCAGCGCTTCAAGCACAATTCGGTCACGCAGACCGTGCACTGCTGCCGGGAGACCACCGTGCCCCCCGCGCTCGATTCCTGCAATCTGGGCAGCTTCAAGGGCAACGACATCTACCACACCTACAACACCTACGGGCTGGAATGGACGGAGGATGAATACATCTTCTACATCAACGGCGTGGAGACCGCGCGCAACGCGTGGGCGGACGGGGTGTCCGAGGTGGAGGAATACGTGATCGTATCGCTGGAAATCCCCGAAGCGGAAAAGCTGCCGACCGACAAGAGCCTCACGACCGATTTCATCGTCGATTACGTCAGGATCTATCAGAAATAAAACAACTTGATACCAGTGCAAAAGCGGCTGAACGGGTTTCGTTCAGCCGCTTCCTTTTTTTTAATTGATCACTTTGTTTTGCACTCAAAGCACAGCCAGCCGTTCTTTTCGTGGCGGGCGATGACCGCGAAGCCGTTTTGCTCGAACGCCGCGAGCACCTCCGGTTCGCGCGGGGCGATGATGCCCGAAGCGATGAACACGCCGCCCGGCTTGAGGAACGGCCCGACCTGCGAAGAAAACAGGATGATGATATCCGCCACGATGTTCGCGGCGATGACGTCAAACTGCCCGCTCACCTGTTCGGTCAGGCTGCCGCGGAACACCTCATACTGCGGCGCGGTGAAGCCGTTGAGCTCACCGTTTTCTTTTGCGGTTTTGACCGCGAGGGCGTCGATGTCGACCCCCACGGCGTGCCGCGCGCCGAGCAGCAGCGACGCGACGCTGAGAATGCCGCTGCCGCAGCCGACGTCAAGCATTTCCACGCCCGGCCTGATATACGGCTCCAGCGCTTCCAGACAAAGGCGGGTGGTTTCGTGCGTGCCGGAGCCGAAAGCGAGACCCGGCTCGATGTTGAGCACCGCGCGGTCGCCCGCGTCGGCCGCCTCCTTCCAGACCGGCTGGATGAGCAGCCGCTTGCCCACGGGGATGGGCTTGAAATACTGCTTCCAGTTATTCTCCCAATCCTCATTACGGCAAACCGCCGTTTGCAGGTCAAAGGCGATTTTTTCCGCCGTGAGCCGTTCGGTCAGGAACGCGGTCGCTTCGGTGGGGTTTTCTTCGGGAGAAATATACAAGTGGATCAGGCACTTGGTGCGATCCTTTTGGAGCAGCTCCTCGTCGATCAGGTCGATGCCCGCGATCTCCCAGGCCTCCTGCTCCAAATTGGAATAATCCTCAATATAGACGCCCGGCACGAGCACCTGCGCGATGGCCGCCGCCTTTTCGATATCCCGATGGGATACGGTGATGATGATTTCAGTCCAGTCCATAATCAGCCACTCAATACTTGTTATGCACGTCTTCTGCAAAGCAGAGCAGGTCTTTGATTTCCAGCACGGTGCCGTCGTCGAGCACGGCCTTGCCGCTCATGCGGCCAAACACCTGATGCTGGTCGCTGACGATGACCTTCAGGTCGATTTTCGCCGCGCGGTCGATGATCGGCACAAAATCCATTTCAAAGCGCCCGTCGCTGGAGGTGAAGGTCCACGGCTCGGTGTAGCACTTTTTGCCGTCGCGCACGGGGATGTTGAACGCGATCTCGTCGAGCTTGTGGCATTTGCCGTCGTAAAACAGAATGTTTTCGGTGGCGGCGCTGTCGTCGGCAAAGCCGTAACCGATGTTGAAGCCGAAGGGCTTGCCGTTGACCACGCCGTTGCCCGAGCCCCAGTACCACGTGTTGTCGTACGTCCACACGCCGCGGCCCCAGTCGAGCGTGCCGAAATCGGTGGCGGGGTCGAGGGTGTAAACGCGGCCGTCAAATTCCACGGTGCCGGAGGCGCGCATGCAGTTGATCTTCTGGTTGTAATAGAACGCGGTTTTCTTTTCCGGCCACGGCTTGCAGATGACCATGGTATCCATGTCCGGCTCGTCAAGCGTGATGTCGCACTTGAAGGGCTTGCCGTCCTGGAAATTATTGAAGCTGCAAACGATGCGGCGCTTGCCCGACGTTTTTAAGTATTCGAGGTTCAGCCGCTTGTCGTGATAGCCGATGTCGCCCTGTTCGGAGGTGGCGGGCAGTTTCATTTTGCCCATGGGGAAGGCGTTGAGCACGGTTTCGGTGTGCTCGCACGGCACGGAAAAATCAAGCAGGGAAACGCTTTGCAGGCCGATGTAGCCGTCGTCGGACAGAGTGAAGGCAAAGCCCGCCTGCTCCTTATTGGAAATGACCAGATAATAATCCCATTCCTTGATGCGGATCTTCGGCGCTTTGATCTGCTTGCGGTCGTAGACCTGCACGAGGCGCTTGCTCCAGCCGGGCTCGGCCGGGCTGCCGTCCTTTTTCAAAAGCGGGTGAGCGGTCGTGACCTCATGGTTGCGCTGTGACATGATGCATTCCTCCGATATGCTTAAAGTCCCAAATTGGTTTCGTTTTCGGGGTGGCCGAGGCCGTGATTGTAAAACGCGCGGTTATCCAGCGCCCACTGGCGGTTGGAAAAGCTGCCGGGCTGCACGCCGTTGAGCGCGCCCTCCTCCTCGACAATGCGGGCGTCCAGCCGGTCGAGCGCCGAGAGGATATCGGCTTCGATGAACAGCGGGCGCACCGCCGCGCCGAATTCCGGGTCGCCGTGGTGCGAGATGAGCATATGCTCCACCAGCACGGCCTTTTCTTCGGGGATCCCGAGCTTTTGCGCCGCCTGTTCCACCATCATGGCGCCCATGATCAGGTGGCCGAGCAGCGTGCCCTTGACGCTGTAGCCCGTGGCGATGCCGGTTTCATCGGCGATCAGCTCCTGCAATTTGGCAATGTCGTGCAGCATGGCGCCGGTGAGCAGCAGGTCTTCGTTGATGAACGGGTAGATTTTGGCCACGCTCTGCGCCAGACGCACCAGCGAAAGCGTGTGCTGCAGCAGTCCCCCGCGCATGGCGTGGTGCAGCTTGAACGCCGCCGGATAATACAGCAGCGTGTCGCGGTTTTCTTCCAGCACGGTTTCGGCGAGCAGAGCCAGATCTTTATCGCGGAACTGCTTCGTCAGGCGCAGCAGCTCCTGATACATCGCCTCGCCGCCGTAAACGGCGGAGGTGACGAAATCTTCGATTTTGACGTTGTCGGATTCCACGGCGCGGCGGATGCGGTCGATGCGCAGCTGGTCGGAGCCGTTGAACTCGCTGATGGTGCCCTGCACCTTGATCACCGAGTTCACCGCAAAAACGCCGTGCAGCTCTTCGCTGTAATTCCACAGCTTGGCGGAGATCTCACCGGACGAATCGCCCAGTACCATGTCAAGATAAGGTTCCCCGCGTTTATTCAGCTTTTTTTCACAGCTTTTGATCAGGCAAAAACCGGTCACCGTGCCGGATTTCGCATGGTGTTCAAAATTCAATGGACAACACTCCTTTTCTGCCATTATACCTTGACCGCCGTTTTTTTACAACCTTATCCGCGCAAAAAATTGCCCGATTTCCGCCGAAAGCAAAAATCGGGCAATTTCATTCGTTGGTTCAGATGCTCATCGCAACTTCGTAGGCGCGCCAGACGACGGAGCGCAGGTTGCCGATGGCCAGACAATCGCCGACGAGATAGACGTTCTTCGCCTTTTCTTTGGTCAGCGGCGCGGGGATGTAGCCGACGCAGCCGAGCACGGTGTCGCAGGCGATCTCAAGGCTCTTGCCATTTTTGTCGGTGCAGAGGATCTTGCCGTCCTGCACCTCGCGCAGGGTGGTTTCAAGGTAGACCGGCACCTTGTTGAGCGCGAACCACTCGCGCAGATAGGAAGAGTTGGCCAGGCACACGCCCTTCTGGCTCACGAGGTCGTCCTTCATTTCGACGATGATCGGCTTTTTGCCCTGCAGCGCGAGTTCATAGGCGATCTCGCAGCCGGTCAGACCGCCGCCGATGACGGCGACCGTTTCGCCGACCTCTTTGGTGCCGTTGAGGTATTCGCAGCCCTCGACCATTTTTTCATAGCCGGGCACTTTTTTGAGCTGGATGGGTTTCGAGCCGGTGGCGACGATGACGGGCGCGTTGCCGAACGTGGCCACGTCCTTGATCTCGTCGTTCAGGCGCACGTCGATGCCGAGCTTTTCCATTTGCAGGCGGTACCACTGGAGCAGGTCGCGCAGCTTGCCCTTGTAGCTCTCGGCCGAAGCCGGGATGAAGGTGCCGCCGAGCACGCCGCTCTTTTCATGGATGATGGGCTTGTGGCCGCGCAGCTTGAGCACGCGCGCCGCCTCCATGCCGCCGATGCCGCCGCCGATGATGTGCACGGTCTTGGGCGCGTTGGTCTTGACGATCTTGTGCTTGTTCCACTGCATGGTTTCCGCGTTGACGGCGCAGCGGGCGAGATGCGTGCTGTCGGCCAGATCCTGATCGTTGGGCACACCCTTGTAGTGGCACATGTTGAAGCAGCCGTTGTGGCAGAGGATGCACGGGCGGATATCTTCTTCCTGATCGTTCATCATTTTGGTGACCCACGCCTGATCGGCCAGGAACGGGCGGGCGAAGCCGGCGCCGTCGAGCTTGCCGGCGGCAATGGACTGCGCCGCCACGCGCGGGTCGAGACGACCGGCGCAGACCACGGGGATGTCGCAGAACTGCTTGATGTGTTCCACGTCGGCGAGGTTGCAGTTTTCGGGCATATAAATGGGCGGATGCGCCCAGTACCACGCGTCGTAGGTGCCGTTGTCGCAGTTGAGCATGTCATAACCGGCATCCTGCAGGAATTTGACCGCGCGTTCGCTTTCTTCCATGTCGCGGCCGACTTCGGTGTATTCCTCGCCCGGCAGCGCGCCCTGACGGTTGCCCTTGGTTTTGGAAACGATGCTGTAACGCAGCGACACCGGGAAATCCTTGCCGCATTCGCGTTTGATCGCCTTGACCACGTCGGCGGCAAAGCGGTAGCGGTTTTCAAACGAGCCGCCGTATTCGTCGGTGCGCTTGTTGACGTATTTGAGCGTGAACTGGTCGAGCAGGTAGCCCTCGTGCACGGCGTGGACTTCGACGCCGTCGACCCCGGCTTCCTTGAGCTTGCGGGCGCTGACGGCGAACGCTTCGACAAAGCGGTCGATCTCTTTTTTGGTGATCTCGCGGGAGGGCAGACGGTCGGACCAGCGGTTTTCGGCGGGAGAAGCCGAAGCCGTGATCTTGTCAAGGTTCATGACCGGCTTGCTCAGCACGTTGAGCACGGGGTTGTTGTAAAGCATTTCCATCATGCTGCTGACCGTGAAGGAACGGCCGAAGCCCGCGGTGAGCTGCACAAAAAGCTTGGCGCCGGTCTTGTGGAATTCGGGCATCCACTTGGCGAGGTCTTTATACATCTTGTTGTTCTTGTCGAGCCACTGACCCATGATGGGGTTATAAAGCGGCTGGCAGCCGGGCAGCACGAGGCCGCAGTTGTTTTTGGCGACCTCCATGATAAACTTCGCGCCGTCCTTGTCGAAGTGGTTGATTTCCATCCACCCGAACAGGTCGGTGCCGCCCATGCTGGTGAGCACGATGCGGTTTTTGATTTCGCAGTTGCCGATCTTCCACGGCGTAAATAAGGGCTGTAAGGCTTGATCCATAACGCTGACCTCCTGCAAATAATATTAACATGATCGCCGCTCACATCAGCGGCTGTGCTTTCTTACCCGTTCAGCGCGTCGAAATGCGCTTTGTTGGATTTGTAGAGCTGTTTGTAAACTTCGTAGCTCTTGTCATAAACCGCACGGTTGGCGGGGTTGGGCTTGTAGGTTTTTTCGGCGGGGATGAGGGACTTGGCCTGCTGCAGATCATTGAGCAGCCCCAGCCCGACGGCCGCGGTCATGGCCGCGCCGACGGAGCCGACGTTTTGCGGCTGAGCGGTGACCTCCACGGTCTTGCCGGTGCAGTCCGCCAAAATCTGGCAGGTCACGCGCGAGAGCGCGCCGCCGCCGACAAAGCGGATGGTGTCGGACGTTCTGACCTTTTTCTCCTGCGTTTCGATGAACCAGTGGAGGTGGTGGCAGACGCCCTCGAGTACGGCGCGGATCAGCTCGGTCTTGCCGGTTTCAAGGCTGATGTTGAAGAACATGCCGCGGGCGTTCGGCCCTTCAAACGGGCAGCGGTTGCCGTGCAGCCACGGGGTGAAGATCACGCCGCCGCAGCCGGCCGGCACCTTTTCGATCACGTCGGTCATGTAATCGTAAAGACTGGTGAACACGGATTCCTTGCTTTCGGCCACGTGCTCTTTTTTGAGGTAAATGCCGATCTCATCCAGCGCCAGATGATCCTTGACCCATTCCAGACATTTGCCGGCGGTTTCCAGCTCGGCAAAATAGTTATAATAACCGTCCTGCGCGCCGACTACGGCGG
This sequence comes from uncultured Clostridia bacterium, assembly GCA_946405475.1. Taxonomy (GTDB): domain Bacteria; phylum Bacillota; class Clostridia; order Oscillospirales; family Acutalibacteraceae; genus UBA8612. The sequence goes on along the minus strand of CAMJHI010000006.1, from coordinate 7,463 downwards.
CGATCATGGCGGAGGTGTCGACGATGCTGTGATCGACCACCGTGCTGACCCAGCCGGAGGTGCCGGAATAAATGTGCGTGTCGCCCAAACCGACCGAACCCGCGCCCACGCCGATGAGCGACGCGTCGCCGCCGCCGCCGAACACCGCCGTGCCGGGCGCCAGCCCCAGTTCTTTGGCCGCCTGCTCGGTGAGCGTGCCGACCTGATCGGTGGATTTGCGAATGGGCGGCAGATGCTCGGTGTTCACGCCCAGCAGCTTGCAGATTTTGGGGCTCCAGCATTTGTGCCCGTCGCGGATATCGTAAAGAAGCGTAGCAAAGGCGGAATCCTGCGTCATGACGCATTTGTCGGTCATTTTGCAGATGATGTATTCCTTCACGTCAAGCCACTTGAACACGCGCTTGAAGTTTTCCGGCTCGTGCGCCTCGACCCATTTGTATTTCCAGACCGGGTCCTTCACGCTGGCCGCCACCGCGCCGGTGATCATCAACGAGGGAATGAGCTTGAAGATGTTCGCCCCGGCGATCTGCACGCCGTTGGCCATGCCCTTTTTCAGCTCCTCGCCCGCGCGCTGGTCCATGTAGCTCATGGCGTTGCGGATCGGTTTGCCGGCTTTGTCCACCAGCACCAGACCCTGCATCTGCGAGCAGAACGAGATGCCGTCCACCTCTTTGGGGTCGACCCCGGCCTGCGCAAGCACCTGCTTGGTGGTGTTGCAGATGGCGGACCACCATTCGGCCGGGTTCTGTTCGGCCGAGCCGTCGGGCGACACGGTCAGGGAATAGCCCTCCATCGCCGAAGCGATGAGCTCCACGCCGCTTTCAATGTGAAACAAACAGGTCTTGACGCCGGTCGTGCCGATGTCGTATGCCATGATTTTTGCGCTCTTCAAAAAGAAATCCCCCTCACTCAATTGAAAGAAAAAGGCAAATTCCGCCGTTCTTTGCGAAAATTACCTTTTTATCTTATCATATTTGATTGTTTATTTCAATATTTCCCGCAAAATATCGGCAGCTTTTAGGTAACCGTCAAACCCGAGCCCCTGCACCGTGGCCACGCACGCCGCGCGCACGTAGGACACCTGCCGGAACGCTTCGCGTTTTGTCGTGTCGGAAATGTGCACCTCCACCGTCGGCAGCCCGACCGCCTTGACCGCGTCGGCAATGGCGACGCTGGTGTGGGTGTAGGCGGCGGGGTTGAAGATGATGCCGTCGAAATGGCCGTAAGCCTGCTGGATCTTGTCGACCAGATCGCCTTCGTGGTTGGATTGGAAGCATTCGACCGAAAAGCCGTTTTGCGCGGCGTAGCTTTCGATCAGCCGCACCAGATCCGCATAGGTCGCCCTGCCGTAGATTTCCGGCTCGCGGATGCCTAAAAAGTTGAGATTGGGGCCGTTGAGCACCAGCAGTTTCATGAGATCGCCTCCAGAATTCGTTTGACCGTTTCGGCCGGGTCGCCGGCTGTTTCCACCGCCGCGTCACAGACCGCCTGATAGATCGGCAGCCGCTGCCGGTACAGGGTTTCCAGATTGCCGTTCTGACTCAGCGGGCGGCCGTTTGTGGCGAGCGCTTGCAGCGGCCGTTTGAGAAACACCACCACGGCGTTCTGTTTGAGCGCGATCACGTTTTCTTCGCGCAAAACCGCGCCGCCGCCCGTGGCGATGACCGTGCCGCTGAGCTTGCCGACCGCGCGGCAGACCTCGGTTTCCGCGTCGCGAAAAAACGCTTCGCCCTTTTCGGCGAACACGTCGGGGATGGACTGCCCGAGCTTTTTGACGATCTCGTCATCGGTGTCGAGCATCGGCCGGGCCAGCCGCTCAGCCAGCAGCGCGCCCGCCGTGCTCTTGCCGCAGCCGGGCATGCCGATGAGCACGACGTTGCGCATGGCGCGTTCCGTTTTGGCGATGGTCGTTTCGATCAGCGCTTCATCGAGCGGGCGGTCCAGGAACCTTTCCGCTGCGTAAAACGCCTGCGCGCAGAGCATGGGCAGCCCGTTCACGGCGACACAGCCCCGGGCTCTTGCCTGCCGCAGCAGCTCCGTCACGGCCGGGTTATAGATCATATCCGCCACGGCTTCACACCGCGGGAACCGGGCGAGGTCGACGGGCGAAACGCCGTTGCGCGGGAACATGCCCACGGGCGTGGCGTTGATGATCACGGCCGCGTCGCGGTGACGGTCGAGATTGTCATAATTGTTTTCGCCGCCGCGGGAGATCACGATGACCTCGGCGGCGTTCTGATCGCGGCAGACGGTCACGGCGGTTTTGGAGGCGCCCCCGCTGCCGAGCACGAGCACCTTTTTGCCGCTCACGTCGATGCCCGCGCGGCGCAGCAGATAACAAAAGCCGGCGTAATCGGTGTTGTCGCCCAGCAAGCCGCCGTCAGGCAGGCGGGTGACGGTGTTCACCGCGCCGATGCGCTGCGCCTCGGGCGTGAGCCGTGCCATGAGCGGCATGACCGTTTGCTTGTAGGGAATGGTCACGTTCATGCCGTCATAGTCGCCGTTCTTGACAAAGTCGGCCACTTCGTTTTCTTCTTTTTCAAACAGCTCATAGTCATAGGCTCCGCCGCCGATGCACGCGTGCAGAAACGGCGAATAGCTGTGACCGAGCGTTTTGCCTAACAGACCAAAGCGCATGATTTCACGGCCCTCTTACACAATTTCGGAATAGCTGCCCAGATAGGTGAACTGCTCCAGATCGCTTTCCAGCTCACAGATCAGCTGCGCGAGCGCGGGCGAATAGACGGAAGCGTTGATGTCGAAATAGAACATGAATTCAAAATCGCGCTCGGGGATCGGGCGGCTTTCGATTTTGGTGACGTTGATGTTGTGGGCATAAAACCGCGCCATGACGCGGTAGAGCGCGCCGGGGCGGTGGGGCAGCACGAGCATGAGGCTCGTGCGGTCGGCGCCGGGGTAGATTTCCGGCGTTTTGGAAATGCAGATAAAGCGCGTGTAATTGCCGAAGCCGTTCTGCACGTGCTGTTCCAGCGTTTCCAGCCCGTAGAGCGACGCGCAGCTGCTTGAGGAGATCGCCGCCAGATCGGCGCGGCCGGATTCGGCCACGGTCTGCGCGGCCACCGCCGTGTTGGCGCAGGCGGTGGTTTTGACCCCCTTGAGCTGCGACAGGAAGTTGCTGCACTGGTTGAGCGCCTGCTCGTGCGAGATCACTTCTTTGATATCGGAAAGCTTCGTGCCGGGCCTGACGAGCAGGTTATGGTTCACCTGCAGACGGGTGCTGCGCACGATATAGAAATGGTTTTTGATCATCAGATCGTAAACGTGGTTGACCGAACCGGCGGTACTGTTTTCCAGCGGGATCACACCGTAACGACACAGCCCCTTGTCGACCGCGGCAAACACCGCGTCAAACGAATTGCAATACAGAATATCCGGCAGGGAAAACAGCTTTTCGCAGGCCTGCTGCGCAAAGGCGCCCTCGGTGCCCTGACAGGCGATGCTTGCCCGCTCGGGGAACAGCGGCGGCGTATCCCGGACGGCGGTCTGTAGGATTTCTTCATAGCGCGATTTCGGCAGCGTGATGCGGTTCTGGCGGGAACGCGAAAGCTCCATCAGCAGCGAAAACAGCACGCGCGCCTCGCTTTCATGTTCCTCCCCCGCCAGCTCCGACACGCGCAGCAGCAGCTCGCGCTCACGCCGCGGGTCGAACACCTTCAGACCGTTTTCTTTTTTGTATTCCGCGATTCGGCGGCTGACGTCCATGCGCTTTTTGAGCAGCGCCACGATCTGTTCGTCGGCGCTGTCGATCTCTTCCCTTAATTGGCGGATGTCCTCACTCATTTGTCACACTTCCTTTCAGAATATCGGCGATCGCCACGGCGGCGGCCGCCTCCACACAGGGCACGGCGCGGTGCACGATGCACGGATCGTGCCGCCCGCCGACGCAGATTTTGACGTTTTCTTTGGTGGTCAGGTTCACGGTGTCCTGCTCGGCCGCGATGGAGGGCGTCGGCTTGAACGCGGCGCGGAACACCAGCGGCATGCCGTCGGAAATGCCGCCCAGAATGCCGCCGCAGCGGTTGGTTCCGGTGCGAACGGCGCCGCCCTCAAAGCGGAACGGGTCGTTGTTTTCCAGCCCCGTCAGTTCGGCGCAGGCAAAGCCGCTGCCGAATTCCACGCCCTTCACGGCGGGGATGCCGAACACGACGGCGGCGATCTTACCCTCCAGCCCCTCGAACAGCGGGCCGCCCAGCCCGGCGGGCACGCCGAGCGCGGCGCATTCGACCACGCCGCCCACGGAATTGCCGGCCGCTTTTGCGCGGAGGATCTGAGCCTGCATGGCTTCCCCCGCCGCGTCATCCAGCACGGGAAACGCCTTTTGTTTCACGGCGTTCAACTGTTCAACGCTGACGCTGACCGGGTCGAAGGGTGCGTCCTTTACGCCGTGGATGGCGGCGATATGCGCCCCGACGGTGACGCCGAAGCCGCGCAGCCACTGCAGGCAAAGATTCCCGGCGATGCACAGCGGCGCGGTCATGCGGCCGGAAAACGGGCCGCCGCCGGTCATGTTCACCGCCCCGTATTTCACCCGCGCGGTGTAATCGGCGTGGCCGGGGCGCGGGGTGTCGAGCAGGGAAGCATAGGCGCCGGGTCTGGCGTCGGTGTTGTAAATGACGGCGGTGATCGGCTCGCCGTTCGTTACGCCGTCGGTCAGGCCGCTTTCAAAAACCACCTCGTCCTTTTCCTGACGCGGGGTCGACAGGCGGCCGCCCGGCGCGCGGCGGCGCATGAAGGCGCGCAGCTCGTCAAAATCGACCGCCACGCCCTTGGGAAAGCCGTTGATGATCACGCCGATCTTCGGCGCGTGGCTTTCGCCGAAAATGCCGATGCGGATCTGTTCTCCGATGGAAAAAGTCATGTGATCTCCTCCTTGATCTCGCCGCCGACTTTTTGATAATCCGTAAAAAACAGCGGATAGGATTTGCTCACGGCTTCCGCGTCCGTGACGGTGACCGCGCCGTCGGCATGGCAGCCCGCCACGGCGGCGCACATCACCATGCGGTGGTCACCCCTGCCGTCGGCCAAGCCGCCGCGCAGATTTCCGCTGCCGTAAACGGTGAGCGAGCTGCCGTCACATTCCGCCCGACCGCCCAGCGCGTTGATCAGTTCGACCGTTGCCGTCAGGCGGTCGCTTTCTTTCATGCGCAGCCGCTCCACGCGGTCAAACCGGCTGACGCCATCGGCAAAGCAGCTCATCACCGCCAAAATCGGCACCACGTCGGGGATATCGGCGCAATCAGCTTGGATCGGCCGCCGCTCGCCGGAGCGAACGGTCACGCCGTCGCTTTGCGCCGTCACCGCCGCGCCGAACGACCGGATCAGCTCCAGCACGCGCCTGTCGCCCTGACCGGAATCGAGCCGCAGATTTTTGACGGTGATTTCGCCCCGGATCGCCGCCGAGCAGAGAAAGAAGGCGGCGTTCGACCAATCGCCCTCGACCATGCAGGTTCCGGGGCTTTGATATTGTTTACGGGAAGAGATGACGGCCGTCGTGCCGTCAAAAGGGATATCCACACCGAAGGCGGCCAGCGTTTGCAAGGTCATTTGATAATAGGGCAGCGACTGCGCCGGGGTGCGGAACGACAGCGTGCTCGGTTCATGCAGCAGCGGCAGCGCAAAAAGCAGCCCGCTGAAAAACTGCGAGGATACGCCGCCCTCCATGGCAAAGGCACCGCCGGTCAGCGCCCCGTCGATGGAAAAGGGCAGTTGTTCGGCGGAAAACCGGACGCCGTGCGCCGTCAGCGCTTCCATCAGCGGCTGCATCGGCCGCTGCGGCAGCCGCCCCCGGCCGGTAAAGCGCGCCCTTTTGCCCAAAGCGGCGGCCACCGGCAGCAAGAAGCGCAGGGTCGAGCCGCTTTCGCGGCAATCCAGCTCGGCTTCACCGCCGCGATCGGAAACAGGCGTGACCGCAAAGCCGGTTTCGGTGCGCGAGATCCGCGCGCCCAGCGCGGTCAGGCAATCGACCGTCGCGTCGATATCCTGCGACGAAGCGCTGCAGACGACCTGCGTCGGCCGGTCGGCCAGCGCGGCGCAGATCAGGGCGCGGTGCGTCATGGATTTCGACGCGGGCGCGGCGAGCGATCCGCCGATGCGCCCGGGGCTGACCGTTACGTTCATGCCGGTTCCTCCTTTCTTTTCAGGAAAGCAGAGCCGTCCATTCAGCTCTCGTCATTTTTCTCAGTTCACATCGGCCGGTCTCGCGCGGCAGAACGAACGTGATCGAATCGCCGCTTGCCTTTTTATCCTTGCCCATCCAGCCAAACAGCTCGTTCACCGCCCGGCCGGTTTCGTTCGGCAGGTCGTAACGGGCGAGCAGACGCAGCAGGATCGAAAGCGTTTCCGGCGGGCACAGGCCGTTTTTGACGCACGCCCGCGTCACGGCGGCCATGCCCAGCGCGACCGCCTGCCCGTGCGGGATCGTGTAGCCGCTCACGGCTTCGATCGCGTGGCCGACGGTGTGCCCGAAGTTGAGCAGCATCCGCTCGCCGCGGTCAAACTCGTCGTTCGCCACGACATCGGCCTTGATCTGCACGCAGCAGGCCACGACCGCCTCTTCGTCAAAGGCTTGCTCCAGCACGGCGAGCAGCTGCGCGTCGCGGATAAAGCCGTATTTGATGACCTCCGCCATGCCGTTGGCGTATTCTTCCCGCGGTAAGGTCGCAAAGGTATCGAGGTCGCACAGCACCAGATCGGGCTGATAAAACGCGCCGGCCAGATTCTTGCCGGCCGCCAGATCCACCGCCGTTTTACCGCCGACGGAGGAATCCACCGCCGCTAACAGCGTGGTGGGGCATTGCACGAAATGAACGCCGCGCATATAAACCGCCGCGGCAAAGCCGCACAGGTCGCCGACCACGCCGCCGCCCAGCGCGACGAACGTGTCGGAGCGGGTCAGGCCGCTTTCTGCTGTAAAGTTAAGCAGCTTTACAAGATTGTCAAAATTCTTGGCATTCTCCCCGTGAGGAAGGGTGAAGGAAAACACCGTGAAGCCGCTGTTTTTCAGCGAAGCCTCCGCCGTTGCCAGATAAAGCGGCGCGACGTTGTCGTCGGTGACGATCATGACCTTGCCGGAAAGGCCGATCCCCTTTAGCTCCGCCCCGCAGCACGGCAGCAGACCGCGCCCGATCTTCACCGGATAGGGCTTGCCGGCGTTGACGTCAATCTGCTTCATCGGCGTCGATCGCCTCCTTTTTCAGCCGACCGTCGCGCAAAAGCGCCTCCAGCCGGTCGGCGTCCTCGTTCAGAATGGCTTCCCTGTATTGCGCAAGGTTTTGGATCAGCACGTCGATCTCATCGGCTAAATTTTCCCGATTGGCCAGAAAGAGCTCCGTCCACATTTTTTCGTTCAGCCACGCCACGCGGGTCAGATCACGGTAGCTGCCCGCCGAAAAGCCCTTGTGGATCTCCGCCCGCGGGCTTTTGACGTAAGCGTTCGAGACGAC